>CALCCH010000138.1 GCA_937899855.1 uncultured Saprospirales bacterium
TACCACCTTGATCTCCATTATTTCCATACACGACGCTCTTCCGATCTGGTCATTGGCAAGTTGGTGGGATGGAGTGGGGATGCTAGAGTTTGAACTTGCGGCAGAACTCCTTGTAAAAACCCTCGAAGCGACGCAGGCCCTCGGCGGTTTCCATCACTGAGGTAAAGAAGGAGGGCAGGGTATAAATCTTGAGATCCGCCAGTGAATTTTTAAACATTTTCAAGCCTTGTTTGCGCATGGCTTCCTCCGCCAAGTCGTTGGTTTTACGGAGGTTGCGACGGTTGATAAAGCCGTAATAGGTCAATTTTTCCCCCACCTCCTCCTTAAATTCGGCCGCCTCCTCGATGATGGCGAGAAAATCGAGGGAAGAAAGTACGTCCACTTCGCTACCGATAACGGGCATGAGGATGGAGTCGCAATTGTACAGGAGCATGACGGTAGCGTTGTCCTTTTTGTTGTCCGTCATCCGGGGGATGTCTACGAAGATAAGGTCGTAGTCCTGGCCAAAGCGTTTGAGAAAAGTTTGCACTTTCCGCGCCGTAATTTCTTCCACCTCAATGGCTGGTTCGTACTCCTCCCCCATCAAATCAATCTCGTTTTGGTACATCTCCGCGATACTGCCCTGATTATCGCAATCGAGGATGAGTACGCGTTTCTTTTTGTGTCGGGCCAGGGCGACGGCGAGTAAAATGGTAACAATCGACTTGCCAACGCCTCCTTTACGGTTGGCAACGCTGATGATTCTGGTTTCCTTTGCCATGCTTGTGCATTGAGTTTTTTGGATGAAAAAGACTTGGGTGGTGTATGGATTACAATGTTAACGGTTTTGCTCCAAAATTCAAAAAACCGCCAGCGCTTAGCCTCCGACGGCCCCGCGGTTCCGCAATTGATGAAATATTGCTAAATTGAGAGCGGCTGATCGTTCCCAGGGGCTCACGTGCGCCAGCGTGGAGCGCCAGCCGCCACCGCACGACGTGGCCCTTTATTTTTCAACACCAAATAATTCCCGCGTATGGCATTCGCAAGACCTTTCAATATGCACCAGTGGATCGAGGACAACCGCCAGTTTCTCCAACCTCCCGTCGGCAACAAACAGGTTTACCTCAACAATGAGGACTACATCGTGATGGTCGTCGGTGGGCCCAATGGCCGCAAAGATTATCACTTTGAAGATGGCGAGGAGCTGTTTTACCAGTTCAAGGGCGACATCATCCTCAAGATCATCAACGAACGGGGCGAACCCGAAGATATTCCCATCCGCGAAGGGGAAATGTTTTTACTCCCCCCCCGAATCCCCCATTCGCTCCAACGTCCCGCGGGTACCGTCGGTCTGGTGATCGAACGCTACCGCAAGAAAGGCGAATTGGATAAGCTGATGTGGTTTTGCGAAAATTGCAACCAAAAACTCCACGAAGACAGCTTTGAGATGACCGACATCGTCAACCAACTACCCGTAGTGATCCGCAATTATATGGAGGACGAAAACAAGCGGACCTGCAAAAAATGTGGCACCGTGATGGAAAAGCCCGCTAATTAGAATTTTGGTGAACAAAACTTCCCTAATTTCGCAGCTCGAATCCAATCCATGACTGCGAAGAAAAAGAACATCTACTTTGCCTCCGATTTTCACCTGGGGGCCGTCGGAGCCCGCTCCAGTCGCGAGCGCGAACGCGAAATTGTTCGCTGGCTGGAACAGATCCGGGAGGACGCCGCCGCCCTCTACCTGGTCGGAGACGTCTTCGACTTTTGGTTCGAATACCGGCAAGTCGTCCCCAAGGGGTACACCCGCTTGCTGGGCAAGCTGGCCGAATTGAGCGACGCGGGGCTGTCGATCTCCTTTTTTACCGGCAACCACGACATGTGGATGTTCCGCTATTTCGAGGAAGAATTGGGCATCACCACCCACCGACAGCCCATCGTCGAAGAGCTATACGGCAAGACCTTTTTTATTGGTCACGGCGACGGCTTGGGACCGGGAGACTATGGCTACAAGTTCTTGAAAAAAGTATTTGCCAACCCGCTCTGCCAGTGGCTGTTTGCCCGAGTCCATCCCAATCTGGGGGTCGGAGTGGCCAATTTCTGGTCGCGCCAGAGTCGCCGGGTCCACCCTGCCGAAACCCAGTTTTTGGGCCCCGAAAAGGAGTGGCTCGTCGCCTACGCCAACCGCAAGCTCGACGAGCTGGAGGCCGATTTTTTTGTCTTTGGCCACCGACACTTGCCCATCGACTACACGCTAAAAAACGGAAAAAGTCGTTATATCAATCTAGGAGAGTGGCTGCATTACAACAGCTACGCCGTATTCGACGGCGACCAATTGGAACTGCGGTCCTTTGAACGCGAAGCCCAGGTGTGGGGAAAATCTTAGTTTTTGTTTGATCCTTTGGCCATGAGGAATTATTCGATCATCCAACTCACTTGCTGCCTTTTGCTCTGGCAAATGGCTACTTCCCTCGTGGCCCAGCCCGAAAGCAGCAAATTGACCCAGGTGGGGGTCTACCAACTGCATCGCCAAATCCCCATCGAAGCCCGCTACCTGACCAGCGACAAGCTCCAACAGTTTTATCTCGTCGACGAGCAGGACCACCTCATCAAATACAATGCGGACGGCGTGGAAGTCTTTCGCTACGACAACAACCAGCTCGGCCGGCTCGATCGCGTCGACGCTGCCAATCCCTTTCACCTCCTGCTTTACTACCCCGATTACGCCACCCTCATTAGCCTCGATCGTACCCTCAGCCCGACGAGTACCTACCTACTCAATGATTTGGGTATTCTCCAAACTTCCGCCATTGGCATTGCCTCCGACAACAACCTTTGGGTCTACGACGAGATTGCCTTTCGGCTGCGCAAGTACAATGGTCAGGGGCGGGTGATCGTCGAGAGTCAGGATTTCGGCGTCTTGTTTACCGAACTGATCCAGCCCGTCTCCCTGCTCGAACGCAACAACCTGCTTTACCTCCACGATCCCCAGGTGGGCGTGCTGATTTTCGATTTGTTTGGCCAGTACGTTCGCACCATCGCCCTACCGGGTTTGGAGCGTTTTCAGATATTGGACCGCCACTTGGTGGGCCAACGACACGGCGAGATGATCGTCTGTCCGCTGGCTTCGGGCATTGCCCAGCCGATGATCCTGCCCTTCGAGCTCCGGGCGGGCCAGCAGGTGCGGGTGGAACAAAACAGCGTGATGGTCTTGGATGAGGAAGGGGTACGGGTGTACCGGCGTTTGCGTTGATGGGGCGGTGCCGCATACAAAAAGCCTTGAGCAATCATTTGATACTCAAGGCTTTCTGATTTTCGTTTGAGGTCGGTAGCGGATTCGAACCGCTGTAGGAGGTTTTGCAGACCTCTGCCTAGCCACTCGGCCAACCGACCCTTTGCGCTACAGCGATTGCAAATATAAGTCGTTTTTGGCGAAGATGCTACTCCGTATCGACAAAAAAATAGGGCCTACCAAGTCCCCCGCCGCTGGCCTAGCGCTCCGCAGCGGTCAGCAGTACCTCAGAAGGCGCTGCCTTTGCTGCACCCGCCGAAAAGTCTTCAACCGAAAAGTGAAAAGTCGTACCCGTTCCCGGTACGGAAGCGTAGCGGATGGTCCCGTGGTGCAGTTGAATCACCTTTTTACAAATGGCCAGCCCCATTCCCGTTCCCGGCCGCTCGCTATTGTTGAGCCGCTGGAAGGGCATAAAGGCCTTTTCCTGGTGTTTTTCATCCATCCCTACCCCATTGTCCCGCACCGCAAAACTCCACTTGCCATCTTGCTGGCTGCTGCTGATCTCGATGACGGGACTGCGATCGCCCCGAAACTTGATGGCGTTGCCGATGAGGTTTTGAAAAACCTGCATCATCCCCTGCTTGTTGGCCATGATGGTCGGCAATTCTGCAACCACGATGGTGGCCTCCGACCTGTGAATGGCGTCGGCGAGATTGAACTGGACCAGTTCGAGAATGGTGTTGAGGTTGGTGGGGGCAAAGTCTTTTTCTTTGAAACCCACCCGCGAGTACTCGAGCAAATCACTGATGACGGTGCTCATATTATTGGCCCCCGACACGATATAGTTGATGAACTCATCGGCCTGTTGGTCCAGCTGTCCCGAGTAGCGTTTTTTCAGTAGTTGGGCAAAGTTGGCGATGGTTCGCAGGGGACTTTTTAGGTCGTGAGAGGCGATGTAGGAAAACTGCTCCAGCTCCTGGTAGGACTGCTCCAGTTTTTCGAGATTGCCCCGCAGCTTGGCCGAGCGATCCTCCACCAGTTGTTTTTGGTACCGCAACTCGAGATTTTTGATTTCGATCTCGCGTTTTTGTTGCTCCAAGATGGTGTTCTTTTCCTCGGTCAGACGTCGTTGTTCTTCTAGGTCCTCGATGGAGCGCTGGAGTAGGTTTTCGGTAATCGTCTTGTCCTTGGCTAGGCGTTGCCATTTAAATTCACTGACGAGTAGGTCTTTTTCGATGCGCTGTAGCAGGGCATCCAGATTGGGTTTAGGGTGTTGCTGAGTAGCGTTGCACTCCAGCAATAATTTTTTGAGTGTGTAAAAATCTTTGAGCATAGTACATTATTTTTCCCGAAGCGCCACTAAGCAGCAGGTCTCGTTGTGAAACTCACAAGCCCCGTGCTGGGTCGGTCCGATTTCTCCGTAGGTAAAAAATCCAATTAGGGGAGCTTTCCACTCCCGGTATAGTCCCTGAACTTCATTTTGAATAAGTGGTCCCAAAGCGGCGTGACGCCCCTTGCAGTTGAACAAGAGTAGGGCCTCGGCGGGCGTGGGATCGTGGCTTTTGAAATCGCTAAACCGCTGAATCGTTTCGTCGACGACCTCAAAGCCGGGGGAAATGGAAAAGCGAAAGCGATCGCCCTCGCGGATACCGCCCGCCAGCAGGAGGCTGCGGTCCTCTTCGTTGCCAAGTAGCGGAGAGCGCAAGATGGCTTCCGCGCCTTCGCGAAGGATTTGGAGGGGATACTGAGCACTGATGGTACTCAACATGGTCTCCAGGTCGCCACACTGAACGCGGTTGTCAAAGAACCCAAAGTAACGCAGGAAGACATCGAGGGCGGGTTCGCCGTTGATTTGCTGCAACACATTGCCGGTTGCCTGGGTAACGGTGTTGACCGCACCCACCGCTTGCCAACCGGATTCCGCCATCCCGCGTACCTCCACTCGGTCGGTGTCGATGACCAACAGGGCCAGGCCGTGGTGTGTGGTATCGTGCTGATTGAAAACGAAGGTGCGTTGCATCTGGAGGTCATCACCAGCCAGGCCGCCAAAGATGGGTACGGCCGTACCCAATCCATCCTTGAGTCCACTGACGATCCGTTCGGCATCTACGGTGAGCCCACCGGAGAGTACAATGACTGCGGGGTGAGCAAATGTCTCGCGAGCGTAGGTGCCACCAGCCCGAGCGACCTGGTAGGTACTCTGCTGGCCACAGGGGCGAAACCAACTGCGGTAGGCCGTGCGATCCAAATCCATCAGCAGTACCGCCACCGACTTGTCGAGCACCAGCTCATCGCAAATCTCTCCGGCGGTGCTCGCACCGAGCAGGTCGATCGACCGTTGTCGGAACAACTTGCGCAAGCTGTCGAGGTCACAATCTACCGATCCAAACGCAATGGCCAGCGTCGGCGCAAAGCGGTCGGTCAACAGTTGGTCTAATTGGGGCATTAAGTCAGCAGTGGACGCTGCGTGTAGTGAGACTGTTTGCATATTTTGATCGGGTTCGCGGGGCCAATGGACTTTGGGGCGGGCGAATGAAGGGCAGATGCTCGGAGGGATCGTTTTCTTTAGCCTTTTAAAATCAGTCGCTCAAAAGGAGAATTACAAATAAAATGCCAGATAGCGACATTTTTTAGTAAATCATATTTTCTAGTCATCGGGCAGTTGCGCTACTTTATTTTTTTGTCTATCTTGTGGCTTTACTTGCCCATTCTATTTCCGATCAACTAAATCTATTCCTTCGACGCGCGTTGTAGCCAACACGGCTAATTCGTTTCATTACCTTTCTTCTGACAGACTGGAAGAAAGACGGCTAATCTATTGCCTAGCCCAAGGCCTCTATTTGGGTACTTTCATTATTTAACCACCGCAATTTGGCGTTGTCTAACAATGCCCTGGAGTGCTATGTCCTCCATTGCTGCAAAATTTGCCTTTATGAAAAAATTAGTTACACTTGGATTGTACTTGATCGTACTCTTCCTCTGGCAACCACAAGTCCTTCTGGCCCAGCCCGCCAACGATAATGTTTGCGATGCGCTTGAGCTGACCGTCGATGGCCCCGCCGTGGTCACCAACAACCTCGGTGCCACCGCCGAGCCGGGAGAAGATGCCATCCGTCCGGCGGCACCAACCGAGCCGGGCCCTGCGGACCTCCCACTTTGTGGCCCCGGTGGCTGGTGCGACAACTTCATGAGCCACACCGTCTGGTACAAGTTTACCGCACCCAGTACCACCTCCGTATTTATCAACGCCTGTGGCTCCGATTTCGATAGCCAGATCGCCCTGTACGAAGTGGGCGAATGTTCTAATTTTGGGACCTTCAACCTGATCTACGCCATGGATGATCTCATCGGCTGTGGGATCAACGATGGCCTGTCGGGCTCGATTACCATCCAGTGCCTCAATCCCGGTCAGGAATACTTCGTGGCCGTCGACGATTGGCAAGGAATGGCCAGCGACGCCGTCGATACCGGTGATGTCGTCATCGTGATCGAATCGCGCCCCGCCATCGACAAGCAAGTGTCCATCGCCAATAACCCCACCATCGTTCGCCCTACCTGCCCCGATGGCACCAACGGTTCGATCAATATCACTTTGGTCTCGGGAGAATTGCCCTACACCTATCAGTGGGATACGCCCGACGGAGACGTCACCCAGGATGTATCGGGCTTGGCCGCCGGTACCTACAGCGTAACGGTCACGGATTTTTGTCAAAATACGACGACCGAATCCTATACCATCGAAGATCCCGACAATCCACCCCAGCTGAGTTTTGACGACTCCAAGATGCAAGTAGTACAACCTACCAACTGCGGCGATGATGCCTACGGCGGACAAATCCTGGCTACCGTGGCCTCCGGCGCCTTGCCCTATACCTATGAGTGGAGCCACGACAATACCATCAATGCTTCTTTCCTCTCCGATTTGCCCGATGGCGAATATACCCTTACCGTTACCGATGGTTGTGAGGTCAACAGCAGCTCCATCGTTCAGACCTTTTACATCGGGGCTACGGCTGGCCCCGACATCGACGAACCCCGCACCTGTGGCGCGGAACCCATTGGCGTCGACCCGGGACGAGCGGGGGGTAAGGCTACGAAATTTTCCTACAATACCGATCAGGTGCCCGGCGGCAATGTCCACTGCCGCTTCAACGAACAGGCCCCAAACCCGGGGTCCATTTCCGAGAGTACCCACTGGCGGTCCTTTAACCTGAGTGAATTTGACATCCCCGCTGGCGCCGTACTGAGCGGTATGGAAATTTTTGTACAGTTGGAAACCAATACCAATGCCAACCCCGAAAACCACGATGCGGGGCTCCCCTTGGCTTTTGATCTTTACATCGCCAATACGACCGAGTTGGACGACGAAGACCTCTTCCTGGCTAAGGTCGATTCCATCACCGTCACGCTTACGGATACGGATGAGGATGGCAGTTATGCGTCCCTCATCGTCCCCTTCGTATCGGGCGACATTGGCCCCAACGATATCATCGCCGTAGCCATTACCACTTTGGGACCCGAAGACCCCGGTCACTTCTTCAACCTGGGGGCCAACCCGACCCCGACGCCGGGTTATACGACTTACCTCTCTGGTTGCAATATCGATTCCCCCACTCAGGTATCTGATCTGGGTAATTTTAACCAAGAGACCATCGTCAACCTCTTATTTACCGAAGGTGAGCTGGCCTACGAGTGGGCCGGCATGGTCGACGATATCAATAGCCCCACGCCCATTGCCCTGAGCGATCAAGCGATGGGCTACGTCGTCACCATTACCGATACGGGTTGTGAAACCTTCTCCGTAGTGGATACGGTCAATGTAGCTTGCTGGACGGTGAGCACCGAGACGCCTTTGGTGGAAAACCTCGAAATTTTCCCCAACCCCAGCAGTGGTCAGTTCCAAATCAGCAACCAGGGGCCGGCCCAAAATCAGGTACTCCGGGTCTTCAACGCCCAGGGTAAGGTGATGTACGCCGAACAATTGGCCCTCGGCCTCAACGAAAGCCATACCCTCAACTTGGAACACCTCAGCAAGGGCATTTACCTCGCTCAGTTTTCCAACGAGACCGAGTTTAGAAATTACAAGCTAGTCATACAATAGAATCCTTTTTATAATGTCGAGTAGTCAGCTCCTCGCTCTGGGGGGCTGGCTCTTTTTGTTTGATCTGCGTAATTATTTGAGCCGAAACGAGCATGTATTAAAAAAAACAATTATTTTGCTCACTGATCAACAGGCATGCTATTCGGTATACTCAATCATTGCCTACCTTTTCAGCTTCTCTTACTTTACGCCAACGGAAAGTGTTGCGCAACGAAACTTTCCAAAGTACTGAGGCTGATCATCCAAAACGTGTTCTTGTCTACCTCCTTCCCCATCCGCGTCCTGCGGACTTGAGGCTAAAGGAAGCAATACCTACTCGACTGGTGTTCGAGTGGGGCTACATGCTTATTGCTTAACTTTTAATACCTCATGTTTTAATCAAAATTTTGTTCTATGAAAAAGTCTACTACGCTTGGCTTAGGGGTAGTGTTGCTCCTCTTTTTGTCATTCCTCACGGCCAATGCTCAACCCGCAAACGACAACGTTTGCGATGCGTTGCTGCTCACCCCCGACGACGCTCCCGTCACGATCAGCAATATCGACGCCACAGCTGAGCCCGGTGAACAAGACCTCCAACCTAAGCTTCCCCTTCCCGCCTCCGTCGACGGAGGCCTCTGTGGGCCCCACGGTTGGTGCGATGCTTTCATGACCCACACCCTGTGGTTCAAATTTGTAGCGCCAGCTTCCACCGCCGTCACGATCGACGTCTGTGGCTCCACCTTTGATTCCCAACTGGCGCTTTACGAAGTAGGTGACTGTTCCGACTTTGGCACCTTTCGCCTACTCGATGCCTACGACGACATTCTAGGTTGTGGCATCGGCGCTGGCTTTTCGGCCCGCATCAGTTCGGAATGCCTCAACCCTGGTCAAGAGTACTACGTGGTGGTCGATGACTTCCAACCGCTCATGGATTTCCCACTCGACACGGGGGAAGTGGTCATTGCCATTTCGGTCGATGAACCCGTCAGTACGGGCGTCGCGCTGGAGTCTAACCCCATCGTTAAAGATCCCGTTTGCCCCGGTGGCAATCGCGGCTCGATCAATGTTGAGCTGGCCACGGGCGTACGGCCCATCTCCTACGTCTGGAGTACGGGCGATACCTCCCAGGACCTGCCCGGGGGGCTAGTCGGCGGAACTTATACCCTTACGGTGACGGATTTTTGTCAAACCTCCGTGGTACAAACCTTCGAGCTGATCGACCCCGACGAACCCGAAGACCTGTCTTTTGATAGTCCTACTTTTCAAAACGGCATCGTCAACCCCGTCAACTGTGGCGACGATCCTTTTCTGGGGCAAATTGCCGCTCCCATGGGTAGCGGGGTAAATCCCTTTACCTACGCTTGGAGTACGGGCGATACCACGGGCTACATCGCCGATCTGACCAATGGAGAGTACCGCGTGACGGTAACCGATGGCTGCGGCATCAAGCAACTGGAACAGACCTATTACCTGGGTGCTAGTGCGGGGCCCGATATCGATCAGGAAGGCGATTGTGAGCCGGTACGGATTGGGCTCGACTTATCGGATAGCGGTGGAGAAGTACAGAAGTATACCTACAATATCGACGAGACGCCGGTCAATGGGGTGATCTGTGGGGTGAATGGTTTTATCGGAGAGTTCTCCTTGTGGCGGACCTGGGACCTGGCGTCCGATTTTGGGCTGACCGGGACGGTGGACCTGGCGGGCATTGAAATTTACATCCGCTCCTTGCCCAACCTCGACGTGGCCGATGGGGTTCCCGTGCAGTTTATTGCCTACCAATCGTCGAGTAAGGTACTGGACGACGACGTGGTCCTGACGCCCCTCGACACCATCACGACCTTTATGCCCGGGGTGGATGAATTTGCTCCCTACGTCATCCCCTTCGAAATCAACGACTGGGATCCCACGGATGTGCTCGCCATTGAAGTTAAGATTCAGGATGGCGTATCCAATCTGGACAACCACGTTTTCAACTTTGCTTTCAGCGACTCGACCGTCTTGGCTTCCAGTACGGGTACGTTTCTTTCCGCTCCTTTCTGCTTCCTGCCCGAGTTTTACAACGACCTTCGGGTCTTTGGCTTTACGGGACAGCTCATCATGAACATGTACCTCTACGAAGGACAGGGACTGAGCTACCAGTGGGACGGCCCCGTCGATGACCCCACTAGCCCTACCCCCATGGCCATGGGTACTTCCTCGACTACGTACAATGTCACCATCACGGACGATGCCTGTGGTACGACCTTTACCGATGCGGTCAACGTCAGTTGTATTACGGTGGGCATTGACAATCCGGTTCCCACTACGTTTAGTATCCAACCCAATCCCAGCAGTGGTCGTTTTGAGTTGATCAATCAGGGAGAAAATCGATTGATCGACCTACAAATTTACGACCTCCAGGGGCAGTTGGTGTACGGAAACCGACAGCGTTTCCAGAGTGGAGATCAGTATACCCTGGACCTGAGTGATCTCCCGCCGGGCATCTACCTGGCCCAGTTTGTCAACGATGATCAGGTGGAAAGTCAGAAGCTGATTATCCAATAAAAAAGCTTACTCAATAACGGTTAGTTTTTCAACGCGTCGGGACCCACGGAGGGATTCCGGCGCGTTTATTTTCTCCGCTACTCCATTGAAATTGGCGAAGTCCAGTGGCGGAGTATTTGCTCCGCCACCAAACGCGCGATTAAAGATCAAATTTGATGCCCTGAGCCAACGGCAGGTCCGGGCTGTAGTTGATGGTATTGGTCTGACGGCGCATGTAGGCTTTCCAGGAATCGGAACCACTCTCGCGGCCGCCCCCCGTCTCTTTCTCTCCCCCAAAGGCACCACCGATCTCCGCGCCACTGGTTCCGATGTTGACGTTGGCAATGCCACAATCCGAACCGCTGGCCGAGAGGAAACGCTCCGCCTCGCGCATGTTGTTGGTCATGATGGCCGACGACAAGCCCTGGGGCACACCGTTTTGCATGGCGATGGCTTCGTCGAGGGTGCGGTACTTCATGAGGTACAGAATGGGCGCGAAGGTTTCGTGTTGTACGATGGGATAGGTATTTTCTACTTCGGCCACACAGGGCTTGACGTAGCAACCGCTTTCGTAACCCTTGCCCTTGAGTACGCCCCCCTTTACGGCAAAACTTCCCCCCTGCTCTTCCACGGCGCGCAGGGCCGTCTCGTAATGCTCCACCGCCAACTGATCGATCAGCGGGCCGACGTGCATCTTGGGATTGAGGGGATTGCCAATTTTGATTTGCTTGTAGGCCTTGACCAATTTGTTGCGCACCTCATCGTAGATGCTCTCGTGTAGGATGAGCCGTCGCGTCGTCGTACAGCGCTGTCCGGCCGTTCCTACCGCACCAAACAGGGCGCCGGTCAAAACGAGTTTGAGGTCGGCTTCGGGAGTCACGACAATGGCATTGTTGCCACCCAGTTCGAGTAAGCTTCGTCCGAGCCGTTGGCCGACGGTAGCGGCTACGATTTTGCCCATGCGGGTACTGCCCGTCGCCGAAATCAGGGGCAGACGCTGGTCCTGGGTCATGTACTCCCCAACGACGTAGTCGCCGTTGATGATGCAAGTGACCCCTTCGGGTACTTTGTTGGCCTGGAGTACTTTTTGGAAAATGTTTTGACAGGCGATGCTACACAGCGGGGTCTTTTCGGAGGGTTTCCAGATACAGACATCCCCACAAACGAGGGCGATCATGGCGTTCCAGGACCACACCGCAACGGGAAAGTTGAAGGCGGAGATGATGCCGACGATCCCCAGTGGGTGCCACTGCTCATACATCCGGTGAGCGGGGCGTTCGGAGTGCATGCTCAAACCGTAGAGCTGGCGCGACAGGCCAACGGCAAAGTCGCAGATGTCGATCATCTCTTGTACCTCTCCCCAGCCTTCCTGGAGGCTTTTGCCCATTTCGTAGGAAACGAGGCGGCCGAGTGGATCTTTGTACTTGCGCAATTCATCGCCGTACTGCCGAACGATTTCACCCCGCTTGGGAGCGGGCATGGTTCGCCACACTTTGAAGGCTTTGGTGGCGGCGCGCACCACGCTTTCGTATTCGCGCTTGGAGGTGACGCTAACGCTGCCGATCAATTCGCCGTCGACGGGGGAATAAGAATCGAGGTAGGATTTGGAAGAAGCCGTTGACTTGAGCCCCGTGCTGGTGCCGTTGTTTTTTTTCTTCAAACCCAGTTTTCTAAGGAAGTCCTTTTTCATCAGGTATGGTATTGATTTTAGTGGAGATTGCGTTGCTGCGCAATCCGGTTAGGTGGTTTTACTCGGGTGTTCTTAGCGCAGGATGGCCCAGAATGTTTCACCCAGCGGTAGAATTGGCGGCAAAGTTAGCAAGCCCCCGTAAAAAAGGAAAGTTTTGGACCGCTCTCGTCATTATTTTACCAATACCCAGCGCTTGGAAGCCATCTTCCCGTTTTAACAGCTTTTAACAAAAGGGGCAAATGGTTTAACAAAAGGGTAAGTAATAATCGGCTTTTAAAACAGTTTTGGTAATGGTTTTTAAATAACGCAGTAACACAGCGGACAAAGCAAAACACGACCATGACCACAAACAAACTTTCAAGTGCTCCCCAGATTTTCGGTAAGTTCCTGCGCTTACTGGCGCAAAGCTGGATCGGGGGGTATTTCCAAAAGCAAATTTTGAAGGACCTCCACAACGACTGGTTCGGTCGTCGCCCCAGCCTGGCCCCGGTGCCAGTGCTCCGGCCAAGACGATCCGGCGCCCCACACTGGGGGCAGCGTCGGGAGAGGTCATCCTAAAACCATTACAAGCATCAACCCAAACACGCCTTACCGAGCATTTGATCTACCTGGAGCGAACCGAGCAGTAAGGCCTGGGAAAACTACACTACCGGCGACACCCGGAAATACCGAGCTCTGCGGTGTCCCTTTTTTGAAAAGTATTCCGCTCCGGCGGATCGAAGAATAACAGTTCACGGGATTATTTTTTCGGCAGGACCTACAAAGGTGAGGTCCTGCCTTTTTTTATGCCCGATCCCGAAGTGCCATTCGCAATAAGAGGGGAAGTACGAAGAGGTCGGCCAGTACGGCGCTCAGCAGCGTCAGGCTAATCAGCAGACCGATCGTGACGCTGGGGGGGTGAATCGAAAACAGCATCACCAGAAAACCAAAGAAGAGAATGATCGTGGTCAGACAAATGGCCTTGCCCGTTTCCATAAAGGTAATTTCCAGCGACTCCTCCAGACTCAGGCCCTTGTCCCGCGCCAGCTTGAATTTGGATAAAAAGTGAATCGTATCATCGACGGCAATTCCAAAGACGATGACGAAGACGATGGAGACTCCCGCCTCCAGCTCAATACCCACAAAGCCAATGAGCGCCCCCGCCAGTAGGAGGGGAAAAACGTTGGGAATCATCGAGATCAGTACCAGGCGCCAGTCGCGAAACAATGCCGCCATCAAAAAGCCGATGATCAAAATGGCGATGCCCAGCCCCTGCAAGAGGCTATTGCGGACGTAATCCGCATTTTTATCGATGATCAAACCCATTCCGGTACGTTGAAATTTGACGACCGTACTGTCCGTATTTTCCACAATCCACCGATCCAAATCCTGCGCGATCACCTTGACGTTATCCGCTCCCAAATCGTTGACCCGCGAGGTAATCCGAGCCTTTTTACCATCCCGACTGAGTAGGATGTTTCCCGCATCATCCGGCAATTGATCGACCAGTTTTTGGTAGCGGGCAAAGGTCGCCTTCCCCTCCGGAAACTGGTAGGCCGACTGGCGGTTGTTGCGCATCATTTGGTTGATGCTCTTGTAAACCGTCGTCAGCGAATTGATCGACCCGATGCCCCGGAGCGAATCGAGGTAGGATTCTACCTTGACCATTTCCTGGAGCACTTCGTAATCATCAGCCCGGTAATCGCCCTGGGCGAAGACGGCCAGCTCGAAGGGGCGGAAACCCGAATATTCGCGTTCGAAAAAGAGAAAATCTTCCGAAATCTTTTTGCCGCGGGGCAGGCTGCTCTTTAGTTTGTAATTGGTCGTGACCTGCGACAGCCCCACGAAGCACAGGATAAGCACGCCGATACTCGTGATGCCGATCAGGCGGGGTTGTCGGAGGGTAAAATGGTAGGCCCAGCGCATGCTCCGTTCCCAGAAGGCTTGGCCACGGCCCAGTTTGATCAGCTGTTCGCGATCGAAGAGGGAGAGGATGGCGGTGGTGAGGAAAATGACGGTCCCAAAGGCGACGAGTACCCCAAAGGCGGCGTTGACGCCAAACTGTTGGATGGGTACGAGGCGGCTGGTGAGCAGGGTGGCGAATCCGATGGCGGTGGTCACGGAGGTGAGGAAGGTGGCCAGGCCGATCTCCTTGACCGTTATCCACACCGCATCCTTTTTGGTTTTGCCCTTGCGCAACTCATCGATGTACTTGGTCATGATGTGGATCACGTCGGAGGTCCCCACGATGATCATGATGACGGGGTAGAGCGCCGACATGGCGTTGAGCGGTCGGCCGGTGATGCCCAGGCCGCCGAGGAAGAGCAGGAGCCCCAGAGCGATGGAAAACAGCGCGATGGCGATGCCCCAGGGTTTGCGGAAGATCCAGAACATCACCAGGCTTACCAAAATGCCCGAGACGATGGCCGATACGGCGACTTCGCGTTTTTGCATCTCCACCATTTCCTTTTGAAAGTAGGCGGGGCCCAGGATGTGGTAGCGGTCAAAATTGTAGCCCTCCACCAGCGGCGTCAGGGCGGCGATCAGCTTTTCCGACTCTTCGACCAGGACGCTGGTGTCGGTCTTCATGGCGACGACCAGGGAATTGGCCTCTTCGTCGATAAAGGTATTGAGGAAGCGCTGATCGGCCAGGATGCGTTCGCGGTCGCGGTCGTAGCGCTCGGGCTGATCGATATGGATGGTGGGTACGGTGGTGATGCCAAAGGGGGTCTTGAGGGGGTAGGCAATCTGGGTGAGCGAATTGCTTTCGAGGATGTAGGGCAGATCGCGGGTTTTGATGCTAAAATCATTGAAACGCTCCAGGAAGGACTGCTCGAACACGCCCCCTTCGTTTTCCACCGCCACGAGCAGGAAATTGATGTCGGTCTCGAAGGCCTCGATAAACTCTTGGTAGAATTCGAGATCGGGATCGCCCTGGGGAAAAAATTCTTCAAAAGAAAAGGAAAACTGGAGTTGGAGCGCGTAAAAAACGCTGCCCGCCGTGAGGATGGTAAAAACGATGAAAATCGATTGTCTGAGTCGCCGCATGAACCGTTATTTATGCCTACTACAACCCGATTTAACCGGGCTGGTTTAACCCGCCTTTCATTTTTTACCCTCCGATGAACATTGGCAGGAGTACTCCCGGAGGAAGCACCCGACACATTTCAATTTTTGACCATATTAAGTTATCTTTGGAAAAACCACGCGCATGATCCTCTCCCTATTCGCCGGCCTCACCGCCATTGGTATTTTTGGCCGCGTTCTCTTCATATTCATCATTTCCGTCTTTATGCCCCTGACGGCCATTTCCTTCTTTCGCTACATGATTCCCAAGAAGGAAAAGGAATACCAAAAAGCGCTCGACGATATGAAAATTCGGAGTAGCCGCAAAGTCTCCGACTCCCATTCGCCCCTACGCTACGCGCTGCCCGTCTCCTTTGCCTCGCTGATCTGCTTTTTCGCCGTCGTCTACATCAATTTCGCCGACCAAGCCGCCGCCAATGTAAAGGACAGTCTGCTCCTCACCGGGGCCTACTTCGGAGAGGAAAAGGTAACCCTGGTACGGCAGAGCATGGTGGTGCTGGGCTACGCTTTCCTCGGGGGCTTCCTCTGGTCGGCCTCCAACATCATCCGCCGCCTGGTCGCCAACGACCTCTCCCCCAGCGTCTACTACAGCGCCGGAATCCGCATCCTCCTGGCCTCGGCCACCGCCCTGATCCTGTCTTTCGTGCTCGGCGAGCAAAGCGACGCCACCGGCATCATCAACCTCAAATCCTCCCTCCCCGCCATCGCCTTCCTCACCGGGATGTTTCCCGAGCGCATTTTACTATACCTCATCAAACTGTTCCAAAAGTTCATCAACCCCGACGAAATCAACGCCAACCAGCTCTCGCTCTACCACGTCCAGGGCATCAGTATGCAGCACAAGGAACGCCTGGAAGAAGTGGGGATCGACAATGCCCAAAACCTAGCCACCGCCAGCCTCACCCAAATGCTGATCGATACCCCCTACCAATCGCGCCAACTGCTCGACTGGATCGGGCAAGCCAAGCTGCTTTGCTACGTCAAGGAAGACATCGACAAGCTGCGGAGTGTGGGCATCCGCTCGGTCTTTGACCTGTTTAGCAAGGGCAAATCGGTCGAGCAACTGCAGCAGGTCGCGACGGACATTGGGCTCAACCCCACCCTCCTAGAAAATATTTACGATCAGGTCATCTCCGACCGCGGCATCAATAGCCTCAACCGCTTCCTCAACGGCGTCAACACGCCCGCCGCCCAGTCGGCTGCCGAGAAAGCGAAATCGGAGGGATCCCCTCCGGAGGCGGATACGCCGCCCCTGGAAGTTTCCGTTTCCAGTGAGGCCCATGAGCAGTAAACGCGGTATCCTGACGGTAATCGTTCTGGCGCAGTTTTGCTGTACCTCGCTCTGGTTTGCGGGCAATGCCGTGATGACGGAGCTGATCCAGCACTTTGGCCTACCCGGTCCGGCGGTGGCTTGGCTCACTTCGGCGGTACAGCTGGGTTTTATCAGTGGCACCCTCGTTTTTGCCCTCCTGACGGTCGCCGATCGCTTCCCCCCTTCGCGGGTCTTCTTTTGGAGTGCGGTACTCGGGGCTACCTTCAACCTGGGGGTGATCGCCGAGGGGCAACATTTGGGGAGTTTGGTACTGCTCCGTTTTGCCACGGGCTTCTTTTTGGCGGGCATTTATCCAGTAGGAATGAAAATTGCAGCGGATTACTTTCAGCAAGGGCTGGGCCAGTCCCTCGGTTTTTTGGTGGGGGCCTTGGTGCTGGGAACGGCTTTTCCCCACCTTTTACGGGGTTTGCTGGCCGATCTCCCCTGGCGGGCGGTGCTAATGGGCACCAGTGCCCTGGCCGTATTGGGCGGCCTTTTGATGTATCTACTCGTACCCGATGGGCCCTACCGCAAAGCCGGACAGGGGCTCGACCTTTCCGCGGTTTGGCGCGTTTTCCAAAACCGACGCTTCCGGGCGGCGGCTTTTGGTTTTTATGGTCACATGTGGGAGCTGTACGCCTTCTGGGCCTTTGTACCGGTCGTACTGACGGCCTACCAGTTGGCCAACGGTGGCTTGGCGTACGGCGTATCCTGGTGGTCTTTTGCCATCATCGGGATCGGTGGGCTGGCCTGTGTGTTGGGCGCTTATCTGGCGCGGTCCTGGGGAACGCAGCGGACGGCATTTGTGGCGCTCAGTCTATCCGGGCTTTGTTGTTTGCTCTCTCCCGGGGTATACCTCTACGCTGGTCCGACCCTATTTCTGGGCTTTTACCTGTTTTGGGGCATGGTGGTGATTGCGGATTCGCCCCTTTTTTCCACCCTGGTCGCTCAAAATGCCATCCCGGAGATCAAAGGTACCGCACTGACCATCGTCAATTGTATCGGCTTTGCCATCACGATTTTTAGCATTCAATTGCTCGACTATTGCCGACAATTGCTCCCCAGCGCCTATCTTTATCTGGCGCTGGTCATTGGCCCCATCCTGGGTTTGTGGGCACTGACCCGATCGCCAGAAGGCCCACCCGCTGCGGAGGCACCCCCCCTTCAACGGGACAAAAAAACATCAGGTACTTAGCCGATCAACCCCCGAAATCGACCGTTTCCCCCTTTCTTCAACCGCCAACCAACGGCGCTTGACCTGGGGCAGCGGCAGAAGTAAGCCGCCATTTATACCGATGGCCCCCCAAAATGCGTTTTTATTCAGGAGTTTTACCAATTGCAATGAAACGATGCTATTACACCATGCTGGGACTACTGCTGTCCGCCAATTTGATGGCGCAGCAAGCCGATCGCATTCCCCAGCCCAATATCGTCCCCAATCCCAGCTTTGAGGAGTATTCGGCTCCGCCCATCGGCTGGTTCTACAAGGGTCGACACTTTAGCCAGGTGAGCAAATACTGGAATTCCGCTACCGCCGCTTCCCCCGACGTCTTTGGCCCCAAAGTTCGGGTGCCGTCCTATTGGAAGGAAAAGGGATTTGGCAAACAGGTCCCCCATTCTGGCAAGACGATGGTCGGCATCACGGTATACGGCTGTAAGGAGGGCAAGCCCCATTGCCGGGAATACGTCCAGATTCAACTCCGCGAACCCCTGGTGGAGGGGCAGGGCTACCAGGCCGAATTCTGGGTCAGTCAATTGCCCCAATCGCTACAGGTCAACAAAATAGGGAAGTATTTCTAGACGCGCCCGGTTCGCTACAGTGTGGATGAACTATTGGATTTGGCCCCCCAGATCAATGCGGATCAAATCGTGGTGACGCCCTACAGCGGTTGGACGCGGATCACGGGAGAATTCGTCGCCCAAAACGCAGCGGAATACCTGGTGATCGGCAACTTCTTTCCCGATAGCTTGACCCAAACCCGTATTCCCCTCACCCAAACCCTCAATTATTCTTACTATTACCTCGACGACGTCCAACTGCAAAAGGTCGAGCCCATTCTCGAAGTCCCGGTCCTGGCGGACGATTTGACCCGAATTCGCCTGGAGGAAGGCCAGGTCGTACGGCTCAAGAACATCTTTTTTGAACACGACAAGACCGAATTGTTGCCCCGTTCCTTTATTGAGTTGAACAAGCTGGTGCAGCTGATGGGGAAACATCCGAAAATGGTGATCGAAATCGTCGGACACACGGATAGTAGCGGGGATTTTGATTACAATTTGGTGCTTTCGCAACGTCGGGCCAAGGCGGTGAGTGAATACCTAGAGGGGCAAGGGGTGGAAGGAACACGGGTGCAATACCGGGGCCACGGCAGCGCCCGCCCAATTGCGTCCAACGGGGATGCCGAGGGGCGACAGCTCAACCGGCGGGTCGAATTTAAGATCATCAAGAAGTAGGGCGAATTGCTTACCTTCGCGCCATGTTGGCTCCCTATTACCATCCGAACGAGATTGAAGCGGGCTGTGACGAGGCCGGTCGGGGTTGTTTGGCCGGGCCGGTTTTTGCGGCGGCCGTCAGTCTCCCCCCCCATTTCCACTGTCCCGAACTCAACGACTCCAAGCAACTCAGCGAAAAGCAGCGCAATCGCATCCGCCCCCAAATTGAAGCGGCGGCCCTCGCCTGGGCCGTCGCCCAAGTAGATGCCCCCGAAATTGACCAAATTAACATCCTCCAAGCCTCCTTCCTGGCCATGCACCGCGCCATCGACGCCCTCTCCGTCCGCCCTACCACTCTCCTCATCGACGGCAACCGCTTCAAACCCTACCTGGGGATCGCCCACCATTGCATGGTCAAGGGCGACGGTCGCTTCTTGTCTATCGCCGCGGCCTCGGTACTGGCCAAAACCTACCGCGACGACTTTATGACCCGGGCCCACGCCCAGTATCCCGACTACGCCTGGGCCCAGAACAAGGGTTATCCCACCAAGGCCCACCGGGCCGCCATCCAGCAACACGGATCAACGCCCCTGCACCGGCAGTCGTTTAGGTTGTTGGGGTGAGGCCTTGACGGAGGTGGATTAGCATTTGGACCTTGGAAGCAATTGTCTCGTGGAGGGCATCCGCAATCATCAGGACAGCCAGGTCAGATTCCTGCCGGATCGCTCGGTTGAGGATGTCTACGATCCGCACCTTTAGCTCTGGCGAATTACGAAGAAGCTGGTCAATTTCGCGCCCCAACACCTCTAGCCCAACCGCCTGGTGACTCTTTTCGTCCTGATACAGATCATGGTATTTCTCCCAGATGAGATTGCGTTCGAAATCGGGATAACTCAGCAGAATGGTATTGATATCAATGGGATCCTTCAGTCGATACTCCGGTCGGTCATCATAAGCAATCAGCTTTAGCAATACCACGCCCGGAATCGAGCAAGTCAGGACACGGTCGCCTTCAATTTCAACTTCGAGTAGCCCAAATCGATGAGCCTACTTAAAGCCGTCCAATTGAAGATCCGCAAGTCCCATCCCATCAAGGAGCACCGCATTCTCCAATCCCATTGATCCAAAGGGTAATAAGTCGACGATGGTTCCGGTGGGAGTATAGAGACGGAGGGGATTTTCCCGGAGAGGTTTATAGTTGTGTTGTTCGATCAGACGTTGCCTCAGTTCCTGATAGACCGCTACGCTGGGGATACCAATTCCGAAGTCCACATCTCTTGTTCCTCTTGCTGGAGCCTTGTGATCGACGTACCAAATATTACGGGCTAATGCACCAACGCAAAAAAAGTCAAGACCGAGTGGTTGACAGATCGTCGAAATGGTGGTGATGACCTCCCGTAATCCCTTTACCTGAAGGGCCTCATAGATTAGTTTGGACATGCGTTTGGTAAATTTGCTCCGCCGCTTCCAGACTGCGAGGAGTAGCTTGATAGAGTAGGTCCGCATAGGTTAACACCGGAGAAGGCGCTTTCTCCGGTTGATCGGCACGGTCGTGATCGAACCGCCAAAGTGCTTCAAATAAGGTAATATTTCCTACTTCACTCGGCAGGAGTCGCCACTTTTGCATGATGTCGGTAAAGGGTAGTGCGGTGTAAATGATGACTCGTTCCGGTAAAAGCGTTGCCCCCAGTTGTTGCGCAGCAACTTCTCCTCCCCAAACAGATTCCGCTGCCAAGGGCAGTTCCGAGAGGTTTACGCTAGGTACCAAAAGCTGATAACGTCTTTGCTTCAGCTTGGGACGTAGTACCCGATTGAAAAGGGTGACCCATTCGAAAAACAATTGTTCCCTCCTGACCAAGCGATAGTTTCGTCGATCTACCTTGACGAGGTATTTGTGCTCCAACAGAGCCCGAATGACTTTGCCCACCGTGTCAATGGTGACCATGGCCCGCTGCCCAATCTGACGGTAAGGCTGATTAAGGATAACCGGATTCAGTAGGGCCTGATAAATCACTTTGAGACCAGCCTTGCCAAAGGCACGGTTGTTTTTGTGAACTGGCGGGGCATGGTTTTTACCCGTCTCGACGTAAACCAGCACCTCCTTATTTTTCAGAAATGCGTTGCCCCCGGCATCCAGATACGAAATCTGCCATTGCTTGAGCTGTCGCCTCGATTCCGTTGAAATGTACTCGGCCATTATCAAGGGGCGGTTTAATTGGCTTACCTGCCCTCTCAATCCAGGAAGTTGAGCGGCTGACAGTCGTGACTTCCCAATCAAGTGGAACGTGGGTGAACCTGCATGGTGTCGGAGTTGGACCAGAGTACTACCGGGTGGTAAACGCGTTTCTCCTGGAGCACGAGACTGGACGAGGCCAAGGTCAATACCCGTTAGCTTCTTGAAGTTTTTTACGATACCGTGGAAAACATCTACGTCCATGTACGTAAAAATACAAAATCTTATAAAAACATACAATAATTAAAAACGTACAAATATATCGCCTACCGCAAAAACGGATTGAATTGCCGCTCGTAGCCGATGGAGGTACTGGGGCCGTGCCCGGGGTATACCTTGACGCCGTCGCCGAGGGGGAACAGCTCTTTGCGGATGCTCTGGAGGAGGGTCGACAAGTCGCCGCCGGGCAGATCGGTGCGCCCGATACTTTGGTAGAAGAGGACGTCTCCCGCGATGACAAACTGTGCCTCGCGGCAAAAGAAGGAGATGCTGGCGGGGGAATGCCCCGGGGTGAGGAGGACTTCCAACTCGGTATTGCCAAAGGTGACGGTATCGCCGGCTTCGAGAAAACGGGCGGGTTCGGGAGAGGGTTCGGGAAAGGGAACGCCGTACATCAGGCTGACTTGGGGGCTGGCCTGGAGGACGGGTAGTTCGCCACGGTGGATTTCGAGTTCCAACTGATAGGTATCGGCGACGAAGCGATTGCCAAAGATGTGGTCGAGGTGGCAGTGGGTATTGATCAGACGGACGGGGCGCAGTTCGTTGGTGCGGATAAAATCGCTCAGTTCGCGCTTTTCCTCAGCGGTGTAACAGCCGGGGTCGATGATAATACATTCTTTAGTGTCGTCGTGGAGCACATAGGTGTTTTCCTGGAAGGGATTGCAAGTAAAAGCGGCAACAAGAGTCATATTTTTTCCGTTGATAAGTTTAACATTTCCAATTGTGGAGCTGTTTGATTTGCAAAAGTACACTTCTGCCCATTACGCATTGACAATCTCTCGAAAAAACGCCATTTTAAGTAGGCTTTTCCGGTTCGTGACCACTCAAATTCACCCTTATGCGCAGCATCTATCCGCTTCTCTTTTTCTTCCTCTGCATCAGTAGCCAAAGCGCCTTCGGGCAAGGTACCCAAATCGAATTTGGGAAAAACCGCGTGCAGTTCCACCAGGATTTTGAGGAGTGGGTGTACTACGAAAGCCAGAATTTCATCACCTATTGGTACGGTGAAGGACGCAATGTCGGACAGGCAACGGTACAATTGGCCGAGCTCGATTTTGACTACATCCAGAACATTCTCGAACACCGGATGAACGACAAAATCGAAATCATCGTATACACCGATTTGACCGATCTGAAACAGACCAATATCGGTAGCGAGGAAACTTTTGTAAATACGGGGGGCCAGACCAAGAGCGTCTGCAACAAAATCTTTGTCCACTTTGATGGCAACCACCAAAACCTGCGGCGCGACATTCGCGCGGTCATCGCCGAGGCCTACCTCAACGCCATGCTCTTTGGCTCCAACCTCCAAGAAATCGTTCAGAACGCCGTCCTGATGAACCTGCCCGATTGGTTCAAACTCGGTCTGTCGGCCTACGTCGGGGAGGAGTGGAATACCGAGATGGACAACCAACTGCGCAACATTTTTATCCACCAGGAATACGAGAGCTTTGACCGGCTCGCCGAAGATTATCCCAAGCTGGCTGGCCATTCGATGTGGTACTACATCAGCCAAAATCACGGGAAAGCCACCGTTGCCAATTTGCTCTACCTCACCCGTATCAACCGGAGCATCGAAAGCGGTTTTCTCTACGTACTGGGCAGTTCTTACCGCAAAACTGCGGAGTACTGGCTTACCTATTTCCAGGCACGCTACGCCGATGAGATCGCTAGTACGACAGCCCTCACCGCCGAGGAAGCCATCAAAGTCAAGAACCGACGCAAGCTTCCCCTCACCCAGCTCAAGATCAGCCCGGACGGGCAGAAAATCGCCTACGTTACCAACGAGATTGGCAAATACAAAGTCTACCTACACGACCTCCAAAGCGGCGACCGCAAGGTCATCCTCAAAGGAGGACACCGCAACCCTTTCCAGGCAACGGATTACAATTATCCCCTGCTGGCCTGGAACCCCAACAACCAGCAAGTGGCCGTCGTGTACGAAAAACGCGACGTGCTCAAGTACTTTTCCTACGATTTGGAAGAGGAATCGGGAGAAACCGACGACCTGTCGACCCAGTTCCAACGGGTGTATAGCATGGACTTCATCAACAGTACCAACCTGGTTTTCTCAGCCGGAGTCCGGGGCTTTTCCGACCTGTTTATCTACAAGCCCCCCTCCCGCCAAACCGAACGCTTGACCAACGACTTCTACGACGACCTGGACGCCACCGTCGTCAAGCTGCGCAACCAAACTGGGGTGCTCTTTGCCTCCAACCGTCGGGATACCCTGCTCCTATCCGCCAAATTGGACACCATCCTACCCGTCGATAATTTCGACCTGTTCTACTACGACCTCCAGTCGCGGTCGAGCAAGCTGTTCCGCGTCACGAATACCCCGGATGCTAACGAACGGCGACCCGTCGCCCTCGATACCACTTGGTACAGCTACCTCAGCGACGAAAGTGGGGTTTACAACCGCTACTCCGGTCACCTGGAGGACGTAAACGACTTCTACGAGCAGGAGATTACCCTGGAAGACAGTACCGAGATCGTGATGCACCAGGACTCGACCCTCGAAAGCCTCGACAGTACCCTGATTATCGACATTAGCTTGCGGCCCGTGTACAAAACCATCGGGAACAACCGCCCCAACAGCAACTACGCTCAGAACATCAAAAGCATCCACACCGCTCCGCGCGCCAACAAAGCCGTGGAGATGGTCTACACCCAGGATCAGGATTACTTTTACGTGTATACCCCTACCCCCAGCGAAATCATTCAGCCGACGCTGACGCGCTACCAATTGCAACGCCAGCAACTGGCCTTACTGCGCTCGAAGACCACCGACAGTCCCGGAAATACCGGTATCGAAGAACTGATCCAGGACCAACAGTTACGGGAAAAGGAGGACGTTGAGCCCATCACGGAAGTCCTCCCCGAATCGGCTCGGGATACGGGCAGTATCGACATTGATAATTACCTGTTCCAGAGTGAGTTTGACGATGAAGAAGAGGCCGTTACGATCGTCGTGGAGGAGGACGATGAAAGCCGCATCACCCTCCAACGGCCCGCAGAAAATATCCCTCCCCCTCCCCCAGCCGTGGGCCTGGAGAGCAAGAAGACCATCGACTTCCGCTCTTCGCGAATCGTGCCCTACCGACTGAAGTTCCGCACCGACAACGTCACCACCCAACTGGACAACAGCCTCCTTTTTGGGGGCTTGAACACCTACGCGGGGGAGCGGCAAGCCTTCAACTTTCCCCCACCGGGTATCCTGCTCAAGGGAACGGTCAAGGACCTTTTTGAAGACTACGAACTCGAAGGGGGTGTTCGAATTCCCACGACCTTCAACGGCTCGGAGTATTTCCTCATCTTTGACGATAAGAAGAAGCGCATCGATAAGCGCTACGCCTTTTACCGGCGTTCGCAACGGGAAACCCAGGATTTCCTCCCGGGCTCCAATATCCTGCCCCGCAGAAAAAGCTTGACCCACATCGGGGTCATACAGCTGCGCTACCCCTTTGACATCTTTACCAGCCTCCGTCTGTCGGGAACCGTCCGGGCCGATCGCACGGTTCAATTGGCCACCGATCGCAATACCCTCGACATTCCCAGCCTCAACGAGCAGCGACTCGGGGCCAAGCTGGAATACGTATTCGATAATACCCTCGACGTGGCGCTCAACCTCAAGAACGGAACGCGCTACAACGTTTACGCTGAGCTGGTCAAACGCGTCCAATTGGATTTGATTGGTAGCAATGCTGGATTTGAATTTGCGGAGGGCTTTATGACGGTCCTCGGTCTGGATGCCCGGCACTACCTACGGCTGGACAAGCGTTCCTTCCTCGCCATTCGGGCCGCAGCGGCCACTTCCTTTGTCTCCGTACGCAACTTGTTCTTTCTCGGAGGCGTCGACAATTGGCTGTTTCCAAGTACCAATGAAAACATTCCCCTACCCCAGTCAGATGACTTTGCCTACCAAACCCTGGCGGCCAATATGCGGGGCTTCCGGCAGAACATTCGCAATGGCAATTCCTACGCCTTGATCAATACCGAACTGCGCGTACCGATATTTACTTACTTCAGTCGTCGGATTCGCTCGCCCTTCTTCCGCAATTTCCAAATCGTCGGATTCTTTGACCTGGGTACCGCCTGGGAGGGCCCCGATCCTTTCAGCGAAGAAAGTCCCCTCAATACCGTTGTTATCCGACAGGACAATACGCGGATCAAAGTCAATTATTTCCGCGATCCGGTGGTCGCGGGTTACGGTGGGGGAATACGCGCGTTGCTGTTTGGTTACTTCCTCAAGCTCGACGTGGCCTGGGGAATCGAGACCCGCGTGGTTCAGGATCCCATCCTTTATTTCTCGATGGGAACGGATTTCTAAAAATGTACGACCCCAGAAAAGGCGGCCGCTTAGGTGCTTAAACCTCCTGACTACCTACCTTTAACTTTTCGGCATTTTCGGCGACCTGAAGGGACTGGATAATCTCTTCGATATCGCCCGTGACGATCTTATCCAGGTTGTACAGGGTGAGGTTGATGCGGTGGTCGGTGACGCGGTTCTGAGGATAGTTATAGGTGCGGATTTTATCGGAGCGATCGCCACTGCCGACCAGCGAACGGCGGCGGGCGGCCTGATCGGCTTCGTGCGCGTCGCGTTGCATTTGATAGATCTTGGCGTAGAGCCGCTGGTGGGCAATTTCGCGATTCTTGATTTGGTTGCGGCTTTCCTGGCTTTCCGCGACGATACCGGTGGGCAGGTGGGTGATGCGTACGGCGGATTCGGTCTTGTTGACATGCTGTCCGCCCGCTCCACTGGCCCGGTAGGTATCGATCTTGAGATCCGCCCGATTGATGTCGACGTCCTCCATTTCGAATTTGGGCATGACCACTACGGTAGCGGCCGAGGTGTGGACTCGGCCTTGGGATTCGGTCTTGGGTACGCGTTGTACGCGGTGGGCCCCGGATTCAAATTTCAATTTACCGTACACTTCCTCCCCCGTAATTTCGAGCACGATTTTGTTGTATCCCCCGACGCTTCCTTCGTTGACGTCCAGAACTTCCACCTTAAAGCTTTTCGTTTCGAAATAGCGCGAATACATGCGGTAGAGGTCGCCCGCAAAAATGCTGGCTTCGTCCCCACCCGTACCCGAGCGGATTTCGAAAATCACGTCCTTACTGTCTTCGGGGTCCTTGGGAATGAGGAGGACTTTAATTTGTTCTTCCATTTCTTCCCGACGGGGTTCCAGCTCCAGGAGCTCCAGCTTGGCCATCTCCTTCATTTCGGCATCCTCCTCGGCAAGCATTTCGCGGGCCGTTTCGATATTGCCCAACAGATCGCGGTACTGTAGATAGGCTTCCACAATTTCTTTGAGGTCCTTGTATTCCTTACCAATTTTCTTGTAGCGCTTCATATCGCTGATGGCCTCGGGGTCGGAGAGTTGCTCCTCCAAGTATTGGTAGCGTTCCTGGATGGCTTCGAGTTTGTCGATCATGACGGCAGGCAATTTTGTCGTTTCGGGGCGGATTCACCGAAGCGCAAAAATACGGAATAAAGTTGGGGTCCCCAGCCCGTCTGCTTATTTTTTAAAAGGAAACGGACTGAGGAGTTGCTGCTTTTGGAAACCGGTGATGGTCCAAAAGTCCCAAAGAAAGAATAAGGTCGGATGATTAGTTTTGCTCTCGATAAGGGTTTGGAGTAAACCGCTTTTTATAGGGGCGAAACGCGGATTTTGTCTTTGATCGACTGAATCAGTGCGGGAGAGACCCGCCGGCGGTGTACTTTGCTTTTGATAAATTCGCGGAAGGATTTTTCCTTGCTGAGCACTTCGAGATAGAGTGGATTTTGTTTGATTTCTTGGAGGAGGGCCATTTCGGCTTCTTTACTGAGTTCATTATCGAGGTACATGTTGACCTTTCTGATGAGGTCTTGATAATTTTGCTGATTCCCCATTGCTCACTTTTTAGAACGTTAATGAATATAAAACAGCGCTCCCGTCGGGCCATAAAAGCCGACGGGAGCGCTACTGTTTGTACTTAGGACCGCTTGTCTTGAAAGCCGAGTGACTTGGCGTAGTTGGTCAGTCTTTCTTTCAACATGTTGCGGGCGCGGTGCAGTCGAGATCTCACGGTACCGATGGGGATGTCGATGATCTTGGAGATTTCCTCGTAGGTAAAACCCTCGATATCGCAGAGTAGTATCACCGTCCGGAAATCCACCGGTAGGGCGTTGACCGCCGTAGTGACCTCGTCTCCCATCATACTTTGGTAGATCTCTTCGCGCAAGTCGATGTAACTCGTCAACTTCGTTCCTTCCTCTTCATCGTGGTAACTGATGATTTCTTCGTAATCGACTTTCTTTGGTCGCTTGCTTTTCTTGCGGTACTGGTTGATGAATCCGTTTTTCAGGATTTTGAACAACCAGGCTTTGGCATTCGTCCCTTCGATGTATTTATCGATAAAACGGTAGGCCTTCATGTAGGTCTCTTGTACCAAGTCATTGGCATCTTCCTCGTTGTGGGTAAGATTGTAGGCGAAATTGTACAGGGAGTCCGCGTGAGGGTAGAATTCTACCTCAAAGATACGGTCGTAGTGTAATGATTTGTCTTTATTTTCCGCCATTAGTAACATAAAGGTAACATTTATTCCCAAAAATAATGCCCCGCATTACTGTGCAAGGTTGACAAAGGGCACAACTTGGATTTTGGGAAAAAAGTTTCTAGCGCTGCAATTTTTTTCGATTTATGCTCAGAAATCTACGATTTCGATACTGGAAATGGTTTTTTCGAACCATTTCAGCGGGGCTTGGTTCTTGTCCCCGGTGCGGGTATCACACTTGAAGAAGAGGTAATACCGCTGTCGGTGGGCACCGATGCGGTCGAGTAGGCTTTGGAGTCGCTCGTTACCTTTTTGTTCTTGTTCGTAGAGGTGGAGGTGGCGCCAGCTGTAGTAGGCCTCGTCGTGTAGCTCCACCAGGTCCAGCAGACCGCAGTCGTCGGTGTAGGCTTGGAGAAATTGGCGGGCGAAGACGGCGTGGTGTTTGGACCAATCGCGGGGGTATCCGCTTTTGTCTTCGAGGTGTTTGAAGGAATCGTGTACGTAGGCCACCAGGCGCAGGTCACGCCGCAGGGGCTCATCGATGGGGAGGCGATCGATATTGTCGAGCACTTCCCGGACGTGGTAGAGCACCTTACCTTCGGGATGGCCAAAGCGGGGTTTGCCCCACATCAGACCGCGTACGAACTCCGGCTCGCTCAAAATCTCCTTTTCGAGCTTGCTTTCGGGACGTAGCCACTCTTCAATTTCGGTGCGCTCTTGCAGCGTCATTTCCATAATGAGTTATTGCATCAGGGTTTTTACGCCCCGCTTTACCAAATATACCTCCTCCGTATTCAATAATCGGGCCGTTGGTCTGGGCTCGGCGGAGCAAAAACAAATCAGCGGAAGTGTATTACCCTCTGTTAACGTCCTGTTAAAGCGGGGTTTTACACATAACAGCCCCACTAAGAGAACGTTTAATTTGCGTTGTTTTACAACGCAAATATCAAAGATTTAGTTTTCAAACCCAATTTTTTCACCAAATAGAAATCCAACGCCATGATTAAGAAAATGTTCTCCCTGGTTTTTGCCGGAATGGTGGGTGGCTTGATCACCTTTGGCGGCTTACAATATTACTTGTCCAATCATCAAGTAGCCCTCCAAGCCAGCCCTCCTCCCGCTCAATCCGTCAGTAAGCTCAACCTCCCCGCTGGCGGTAGCGCCGTACCCGCCAGCTTTACCACAGCCGCCCGTAAGGCCATGCCCGCCGTCGTACACATCACCGCCGCCGAAAGTGCCGACCTGGCCCGCCAGCGCCGCCAAAACTCCGACGATCCCTTCCAGCAGTTTTTTGGCAACGATTTTTTCTTTGGCAGTCCCTTCGGAGGCAACCAACCCCGCCAAGGATCGGGCTCGGGAGTCATCATTTCGGAAGATGGCTATATCGTCACCAACAACCACGTCGTCGAATTCGCAGACGAAGTCATGGTCACCCTCTTCGACAACCACGAGTACCAAGCCAGCGTAGTGGGTACCGACCCCAAGACCGACCTGGCCGTCCTCAAGATCGAAGCCTCCGGGCTCCCCGTCATGCGCAACGCCGATTCGGATCTCGCCGAAGTCGGGCAGTGGGTGCTCGCCGTGGGCAACCCCTTTGACCTCACCTCCACCGTTACGGCGGGCATCATCAGCGCCAAAGGCCGCAACATCAACATCATCAATAATAGCCGCGACGCCATCGAAGCCTTTATCCAGACCGATGCCGCCGTCAACCCCGGCAATAGCGGGGGCGCCCTGGTCGATACCGAAGGGCAACTCCTGGGGATCAATACCGCCATCGCCACCCAAACCGGCAGTTTCTCCGGCTATTCCTTCGCCATCCCCGTCAATATGGTCACCCGTATCGTCAACGACATCATCGAATACGGCTCCTACCAACGGGGCTACCTCGGCATCAATATCTCCGATCTCGACAACGAAAGAGCGGATGAACTGAACCTTCAAATCACGCAGGGTGTTATCGTGGAAAGTCTGGTGGGAGGGGGTGCCGCAGAATTTGCGGGACTACTGCCCAACGACGTGATTATCGGCGTCAACGGACGCCAGGTCAAATCCGTACCCGAGTTACAGGAGCTCGTCGGTCGGGCCCAAGTGGGAGAGGTGCTGGACATTGACGTCAATCGCAATGGCGACTCCGTAAGCATCCCCGTAAAGCTGAGGAGTGTGGATGAATAAGACGCCTTATTTTAGGATTATATTAACACTTTTTAGACAACATTCCAGGCTTTTGAATGGTTAAATTGGTGTAGCTCAGGGACGAAGAAAATGACGTAAGTGCAGCTACCAAATAGATAAAAAGCTCCCGGAAACGGGAAAAAGATACTTGTTTAAAGTTGGTATTTCGTTTTGATTTGATGCGTCTGTCCGGTGAA
>CALCCH010000139.1 GCA_937899855.1 uncultured Saprospirales bacterium
TGGTTGGCCTTCGCAGGTAACGTAGATGCCGATCCCTCCCGGATTGACGGTGGGTGCGGGGGTCAGGTTGATGGTGACGTTGTCGGTGGCCGTGGGGCAGCCGGGGCTCGATACGGTCAGGGAGAGGACGACGCTCCCCGCTGCAATGTCCGCGGTCGAGGGAAAATATTGGGGCGTACTGGTGGTGGCGCCGATCAGGACGCCGGTACCGCTGTTGGTCCACAGGATACTACCGTTGGTAGCCGTGGCACCGCTGATGGTAATGGCGCTACCCACTTGGCCACAGACCGTTAGGTCCGGGCCGGCATCGGCCACGGGGCCGGGGCTGACGAGGAGGGTGACCTCCACCGGGGCGGATTCGCAAATGCCATCGCTTACCGTGGCGTATACGCTGGTATTGTTGCTGGCTACGAAGCTGGTCGGGCTGGGGATGAGAATGGTGCCGGCGGGATCGGAATACCAGTTGACCGTATTGCCGGGGGCGACGGAAATGAGTCCGTCGAGGCTGGTGAGGTCGAAGACGGCGCTGTTGCTACCGGGTGGATTTTCACAAAGTTGGAGGTTGACGCCGGGGTTGGCGGTGGGGCCGGGGGTAAGGATAATGGTAACGTCGTCCGATCCGGTACAGCCGTTGACATCGGTGGTGACCAGGGTGTAGGTTTCGCCGTTTTGGACGTTGGTGGCGTTGGTATTGGGAACGTTGGGGTTGGCGATGCTACCGCCGCCGTCGTTGGACCAGGACCAGTTCTGGACAACGCTGGGATCGTTGACGGATCCGTTGAGGCTGAGGGTTTGGCCGGAGCAGATGGGGGCATTGGTGTTGACGGTGGTGGACGCTTCCCAACACAGGATGACGAGGTTGGTAAAGGTAACGCCCTCATTGACGGACCAGGTTTGGGTGACGGCGGTAATATCGCCGGTGCTGGCACCGGCGGTACAGATGGGGCCGAGGCTGATGGTGCCGTGTTGCTCCGCGTTGGTGGTATTGGCGTCTCCGATGAGGTCGCCCCCGACGGTGGTGCCATCCAGGTTGAAGCGAATCCAGAGAAAGTCCCAACAAAAATTACAACCGCCCGCGGTGGGCATGGTGGGATCGCAAGCACAGCCGCCGCCGGTAAAGCAGACGGGGGTGGGGCCGTTCATTTCGTTGCAGTATTCCATATTGCCGTTGCCTTCCCAGGGGAGGGTAAAGGAATAGTCGACCGAAAAACTGATCGAAGTACAACTGCTCACGTCAACGGAATAGACGTCGGGGCCGGTGGGGCCGTTGCTGTCGAGGTAGCTGGCTCCCGGGTCGGAGAGCAGGGTGGTTTGGCCGATCAGGCCCGAGGCACCGAGGCAGCACAGCAGCAGACACACAAGCGAAAACGTACGCGGGTTATTCATCGTGTAGGTGGTTCACAATTTTCGTTTCGTAAATAGGGTAGCGCGGTTCGGGAAGCAACCAGGAAACTTGGCTTACAAAACTACTGATCTTTCAATGATTTGCGGAACGCGCGGGGATTAAGAATAATTTAATTCCAGCAAAGAACCGGCCGGGCATCGGCCCGGCGCAAAAGCTGGATTGCGACTGGCCCAAAGCGTCTCTGTTGTGGCCCACGAAGGAGATTTGATAAACTGCCCGAAAAGTTTACGGTGCGGTGATGGAGGATGGAAATCCCCAACTCAAGTTAGCATTTTTCGGGGGCAAATAAAAGCGGTGCCGGGGATTCTGTTTTTTTTGCAAGAAAGGCTATTTTTGCGCATTCAATTATACTCTACACCAAATCCAGATAATCATGCAACTAAGCGAACAGGAAATCGTGCGCCGGGAGGCCCTCGCCAAGATTCGCGACTTGGGAATCGAACCCTTTCCCGCCGAAACCTTCGACGTCGATCTCAAAACCACCGATTTTACCACCGCCGACTTTCACCAGGCCCTGCTCCGAGCGGTTGCCCAACTGTCGGCCATCGGCCCGGCCAAGGCCGCCACGCTCGTCGATTATCTGAAAAAGAAAAAATTCCGCTCCAAGGTACTGCTCGAAGACGCCGCTTTTCTTCAGGAAATGGGCCTCGACGCCACCGCCCGCTTCGACGCCCGCCTCAATCGCCCCGACCAGCCGCTAGCCGAATTCGTCGACGGCCTGCGCAGCACCGCCCTGGGCCACTACGGCGCCGAACCCCAGCCCCGCTTCCGCATCGCCGGCCGCTTTATGGGCCAACGCGGCCCCTTCGCCAAGCTGCGCGACAGTGCCGGACAACTGCAACTCTACCTCCGCAAAGGCACCATCGGCGCCACCGAGGAGGAGCAACAGCGCAACGATGCCCTGATCAAACTCCTCCACATCGGCGATTTTATCGGCGTGCAGGGCTACCTCTTCGCCACCCAAACTGGCGAGGTGACCCTCCACGTCGAAGCGCTGACCTTCCTCGGCAAATCCCTCCGCAACCTGCCCATCGTCAAAACCGATAAGGAGGGCAACGTCTACGACGCCTTCACCGACCCCGAACTCCGCTACCGCCAGCGCTACGTCGACCTCGTGGTCAATCCCCAGGTCAAAGATGCCTTCATCAAGCGTACCCTGATGTACAACTCCATGCGCGAGTACCTCAACGCCAAGGGCTATCTGGAGGTGGAAACCCCGATCCTCCAACCCCTCTACGGTGGCGCTGCGGCCCGCCCCTTCAAAACCCACCACAATACCCTCGACATGACGCTCTACCTGCGGATCGCCAATGAGCTCTACCTCAAGCGGCTGATCGTCGGCGGTTTTGATGGCGTCTACGAGTTTTCCAAAGACTTCCGCAACGAGGGCATGAGCCGGTTTCACAATCCCGAATTTACCCAGATCGAGCTCTACGTGGCCTACAAAGACTACGAGTGGATGATGAACCTGGTGGAGGAGATGGTGGAAAAGGTAGCGCTCGATACCAACGGGACGACCGTGGTCCAGGTCGGCGATCAGCAGATCGATTTCAAACGACCCTGGAAGCGCTTTACGATGTACGAGGCCATCGAGCACTACACCGGCATCGACATCTCCGAGATGAGCGAGGCGGAACTGCGGGCGACGGCCAAACAATTGCACGTCCCCGTCGATGAGACCATGGGCAAGGGCAAATTGATCGACGAAATCTTTGGGGAGAAGTGTGAGGCCCAATTGATTCAACCCACCTTCATCACTGACTATCCGGTCGAGATGTCGCCCCTGGCCAAGAAGCACCGCTCCAAGACGGGGCTGGTGGAGCGCTTCGAAGCCATCTGCAATGGCAAGGAAATCTGCAATTCCTTCTCCGAGCTCAACGATCCCATCGACCAGCGGCAGCGCTTTGAGGAACAGCTCGAACTGGGCAAGCGTGGGGACGACGAGGCCATGGTACTCGACGAGGATTTTCTCCGGGCCCTCGAATACGGCATGCCCCCCACGGCGGGGCTGGGCATCGGGATGGATCGCCTGGCGATGATTATGACCAACTCGAATTCGATCCAGGACGTGTTGTTTTTCCCACAGATGAAGGCCGAACAGCGTGCCGAAGAGGCGGAATCCTAAATTGTGGCAAAATAATTGACTTTGGATGTAAAAAACGATCAGATATGAAAATGTCCCTAATGGCCCTGGCTGCCGTCCTCCTACTCTGGAGCTGTACCGGCGACGCGGCCCAGAACGGCGAGGGAGCCGCTGCCGAGCCCACCACCATGGAAAGCAGTGCCGATAATTCGGCACCCACCACCAACACCGCCGAGTCCGGTACCGATACGACCGAACGGGTCGAACGCATGCCCGTCACCCAGGAGCAAGCGGACCTGATGAATCGCCTGCGGGGCTACGATGGCAACATTTCACCCGTACGCCCCCTACCCGCCGAAGACATCAAGGCCCTGATGCCCACCAAACTGGTGGGACTGGCCATCTACGAAAACGAGGGCGAAACCAACCTGGGCTTCGACTCGCCCACCACCTTTGTGGTGGCCATCTACCGCGATGGCTACGAGATCATCAAAATTGCGGTGACCGACACCGGTGGCTCACCCAGTACGATGATGGCCGTGGCCCCCTGGGCCAATCAGAACCTGAATCGGGAAACCGCCCGGGGCTTCGATCGGAGTACGACCTACAAAAAGTATCCCGCCCACGAGCGCTACAATACCGAAGCCAAGGTGGGCGTATTTGAATACGTCATGGACATGCGCTACGTCGTGAGTATGGACGGTAAGAACCAGACCGTCGAACAGATGCGCGCCGCTGCCGACGAGCTCAATCTCGATCGCCTCATCGAGATGGGGAAAAAGAAATAACCGCAGTGCGGTTTGGCCACTGGGCCAAAAAAATTATCTTGTCCGTTTGTTCATCCTTACAAACGGGCATTTTTTATGGCCTCATCCTTCCTTCTGCGTACCTTGCTGGGCGTCCTGCTGATCGCCCTCTCGGCCCAGGTGAGCCTCCACCTGGATTGGCAAGCCCTACAAATTCCGATTACGGGACAGACGCTGGGCGTCCTGGTCGTCGCCTACGTACTGGGGGCTCCCTGGGGCTGGCTGGCGGTGCTTGTTTACCTCCTCGCCGGCGGGATGGGGCTGCCCTTTTTTGCCGATGGGGGGAGTGGCTGGGACAGTTTTAGCAAGGGCAGCGCCGGTTTCCTCTACGGTTTTGTACTGGGGGCGGCGATACTGACCGGCTGGCGAAAACGGGCGGGCGGGCGTCACTGGGGCAGCGCCCTGCTGGGTATGAGCCTCGGAACGGCCGCGATTATGGCCCTGGGGCTGGCCTACCTCGCCCAGCGCTACGGCTGGGAAAAGGCCTTGGTCTACGGGTTCTATCCCTTCTGGCCGGGGGCCATCGTCAAGATTATCCTGGGGGCCACCCTCATCTGGGGCCTGCACCGGACGGCGATCGGCGCTAAAATATTGGGAGAAGACTGAGTTGGGGAGCACAGATTACCCGTGGGGGTTTGTGAGACAGCTCCGAATTGTTAATTTTGGGCGAAATACACCCTACTCCTCATGCCTACAGCTTTGTACAAAATCATCGAAAACGGAAAATACGGATTTATCGACCAGACCGGTGCCATCGTCATCGAACCTCAGTATTTGGAGGCCGAAGACTTTTACCACGGTTTCTCCCGGATTCGGTTCAACGACAAATTGGTACCGCTCGATGCCCAGGGGCGCTTGTTGCTCAAGCACCTGTTCAATTACGTGGGCTACTTTGAAGAGGGGCTCGCCCGGGTCCAGCTCGTATCGCGTTGGGGCTACATCGACCAACGCGGTTCGCTGGCCATCGAGGTTCAGTACGAGGAGGCCGGTGATTTCAGCGAGGGCTTGGCGGCGGTTTGTCTGGGGGG
>CALCCH010000140.1 GCA_937899855.1 uncultured Saprospirales bacterium
AAAGGTTGTTCAGGTCGTAAGCCACCCGATCGATTTCCAACCCCCCGTCAAATTCTTGGCTGTGGCCCATTTGGGAGAAAAACCAGGGAGCGGCCTGTCCTTCAAAAGAAAAGTCGCCCTGATTGATGTTGACGTTGAGGTTGATCGTGGTGATGAATTCGCCCTTGGTCGCCCAGTATTCTTCGGGGTCAAACTCCTCCGGTGCCTCCTGCTTGTAGCGGCGAAAGAGGGCCTGCACCAGACGTTCGGTCTGGCCTTCGATGGCCAGGCGGCCCTTGGCATCGCGCTGGGCGATGGTGATGAAATTGCGGAAGGAGGGCAAGCAGAGAAAGGTCAGGCCGTTGAGCTCAAAGGTAGCCAAGCTCACCTTGCCCTTGGTGGTCTGCCGGTTGACGACTATTTCCAGCGCTTGTATTTGCAGTTGGATATCGGGGTGGAATTGGAACCACTGCAATTGTTCGGCGCTGCTGCGCTGGAGGGTGAAGCCCTGAAAATAGGTTTTGATCTCGCGGCGAAACAGACTGATGGCCTGCTCGAAGCGGCGGTGGCTCACCACGGGGTAGGGGAGGAAAATCGGTCTCAATTGGTAGCCCAATTTACCATCGATTTGCCGGTTTTGCACCAGCACGGGAATGTTCAGCTTGACGAAGCTCATATTATTTGAAAGGCCCTTTGGATCATCAAGCGAGAAAGATAAGGAAAATGTTTTGGATCGCTGAACCTCCCCGCCTCACAATTCCCGGACGCGACACCGGGGGCTTAAATTCTAAAGACTTTTTCCGTGTTTTTGGACCCGGGGAGGGGGAAAAAGAATCGAAGTTCCGGTCCAAATTCAAAAAAACTCGATTTGGCCAAATTATTCCTCTAAAAAATACCTTTTGTATTGTCTTAATGTGATAAAATTGATATGTTTGATAATTGACAAGAGGGTTACCTTGCAACGGTGCTAAAAAAGAAAGGAATCATGGCGGAGAGTTATAACTATCCTGAGTACAAAAGGTACAAGTTTCGCGAGCTAAAGGTTTACGCTTCGACCGAATGGTTGGCCGACAACAAGAAGAAATACCGCCAGGTATTCGACCGCTACGAGACTTCCTACATCTACGCCGAACTCTCCTTTTACAACAAGAATTTTGACGAAGAAGACTGGGAAATTGACGTCGAGCTGCGCTGCTACCGACTCAAAAAGGGGCGGGAAGAGATTTGTACCCTCACCTTCGAAGGCCGCAAGGTGAGTAAGTACGACAGCATCGTCTACATCCGCGAGGGTTGGGGCAACAAAAACGAGGGACAATTTTGGAAAAAAGGGACCTACTACTGGGAAGCCTGGGTAGAAGGGGAGAAGGTCGCCACCAAATACTTTTACGTGGAGGACGCGGGCAAAAACGCCGAACCGGGCGAAAATGCCTACGTCGAAGTCCAATCGCTCAAACTCTACGAAGGTCCCTACGATGACGTCAACGAGGACGATCGCACCTACTTCCGCAAGTTCAGTAGCGAAGAAACGCGCTACATCTACATCGAAATCATCCTCCGCAACTTACACAATACCAAAAGCTGGCAAAACGAGCTGTTTACCAAGTTCTACAACGATGCCCGCGAGCTAAAGGGACAGGTGGTCCGTTTGCAGCGGGTGGAGAAAAAGGACGAGCTCATCAAGGTCACGGCGGGTTGGGGCTCCAACGTCAAAGGCTCCTGGCGCAAGGATCGCTACACCGCCGAGCTGGTCTTCATGGATCGGCTACTGGCCGTAATTCCCTTCGAAGTGGGCGACTACTTTGAGGAGGGAGTGGCACCGGTACTCCTGCCCGATCGCCACACCCCGGTCATCCTCAGTCCCGAGGTGGATCAAAGCCAGACCTTTGAGGACGTCATGGCCAAATTAGACGCCCTGATTGGACTGACGGACATCAAGCAGAAAGTTCGGGACCACGCCAACTACATCAAGTTCCTACAGTTGCGCAAGGAAAAGGGCTTCGAAGAAAATGAAGAAATCAACGTCCACTCCGTCTTTATCGGCAATCCGGGGACGGGAAAAACCACGGTCGCCTCGATGATGGGGCTCCTGTATCGCAAGATGGGGCTGCTGTCCAAGGGGCACGTTCACAGCGTCGACCGGGTGGATCTGGTGGGGGAATACATTGGCCAGACCGCTCCCAAAGTCAAAGAGGCCATCGAAAAGGCACGGGGTGGGGTCATGTTTATCGACGAGGCCTATTCGCTGGCTCGTTCGAACGACGATAGCAAGGATTTTGGTCGGGAGGTCATCGAGATTTTGGTCAAAGAAATGTCGAATGGCAAAGGGGACATGGCCGTCATCGTGGCGGGCTATCCCAAGGAGATGAAGCACTTTCTCGACTCCAATCCGGGGCTGAAATCGCGTTTCAAGCTCTATTTTGAATTCCCCGATTACCTGCCGCAGGAACTCTCGCGCATCGCCGATTTTGCCTGTGAGAACAAAAAAGTAGTCCCCGTCCTCGAAGCCAAACGCAAGATCGACGATATCATCCTCAATGCCTACCGCTCCCGCGACCGCTCCTTTGGCAACGCCCGCTTCGTATACGACATCATCGAACAGGCCAAGATCAACCTGGGGCTGCGCGTGATGGGGCACGACAATCCCCGGAGTCTGAGCAATGACGAAATATCCATCATCGAACTGCTCGACGTCGCCAAAATCAAGGTCGAACCCAAGCGCGAACTGCCCGATATCCCAATCGATCAGTCCCTGCTCGACGAGGCCCTAGGCGAACTTCGGGCCCTCATCGGGATGACCAAGGTCAAAAGTCAAATCCAGGAAATGGTCCAGTTGGTACGTTTCTACCAGATTTCGGGCAAAAGCGTACTCAATAACTTTTTCCTCCACACCGTCTTCATCGGTAATCCCGGTACGGGAAAGACAACGGTGGCCCGCATCCTGACCAAAATCTACAAGGCCCTCGGAATTCTGGAGCGGGGCCACATGGTCGAAACCGACCGCCAGGGGCTCGTCGCCGGCTTTGTGGGCCAAACCGCCATCAAAACCGCCGAAAAAATCGACGAGGCCATGGGCGGCGTCCTCTTTGTCGACGAGGCTTACGCCCTGACCCACTCCGGCCCCTCCGCCCACGGCGATTTTGGCAACGAAGCCATCCAAACCCTGCTCAAGCGAATGGAAGACAACCGCGGCCAGTTCTTTGTCTTCGTGGCCGGTTATCCCGACAACATGGAGACCTTTCTCAAAGCCAATCCGGGACTCAACTCCCGCTTCGACAAATACCTCAAATTCGATGATTACACGCCCCTGGAGTTGAGCCAGATCGCCAGCTCCATGCTCGGAGAAGAGGGCTATCAGCTCTCTTCGGAAGCGACCGTACAGTTGGAAAATTACCTCCAATTTATCCACGAATACCGCGACAAATACTTCGGCAACGCCCGCAGTGTCCGCAACGTCGTCACCGAAATCATCAAAAACCAAAACCTCCGCCTCGCCGCCCTCGATCAGCAACAACGCGATCAGGAAGACCTGCGACTACTTCTACCCGCCGACCTGGCCAACCTCAAAACCGATAAGAGTGGCTTCCTATTCAACAAAAAAACCATTGGATTTAACAAAAGTCGGGGGGCTACCAACTGACCCGTACCTCTTGAATGACTTTTTTGAATATTAAAAAATGTCACATATTTTTACCGATTTTCACCAAATCGGCTCGGGAGGCCGATCCTAAGTTGGGTAAAAACTTGTGGTTCACCGCCCTAAATCTGCATTGTTTAACACATCTGTTTAAATCTTGCGGAGCTACCCCGCATTCGATCCGTCACACTAATTGGCGAATTCGGGCTCCACGACTTGCATTATATTTGTATTGCCTGGATATTTGTTTTCAACATATCAAACGCCACCCTTCCCCCCACACACTTCAAATTAAGGCCTCAGGGCCTTGTTCGATTGCTGTCCGTTGACGGCAAAAGGCGTAATCCCATCACATATCTTTTCCGAATCGAGCGTTGCGGTCGATCCGCTCTTTCGCTTCGATGCGCTGCTTGGCTTTGAGCCCATTTGGCTCGAACCGACGGCCCCAATCCGGCAGTGGGTTCTACCCCCGGGCTTGATCTGCTTAGAGCTGAGCAGCATCGGAATGACAAACGGTTTATGATTTTTTTACCCAAAAACTGTCCTGTCATGATGGATACCGCCCTATCGCGTTTTCAAACCTCCCTGAGGTCCGTGCGTGTGGCACAACTGCGAGGTGATCGTTTGTTGGCCTACGCCTTGCTCATTCCGCTCGCTCTGCTGCTCTTGCTACTGGACTGGAATGTCCAATTGTTTCTCTTTCTCGGACTGGCTTACGCCTCCGCTTTCCTGGGTTTTATGATTGCCTTTCACCTCGGAGCGCTGGTCCGCCAGTCGGACCAGCGCGCTTACGTGGATCATCCGGCGTGGGCCGCCCTAGAACAAGAAAAGGAGCAGTTGGAACAACTCAATCGGCAGTTGACCCTCGAACTGACCATGCGCGAGGAGAACAAACAACCCGCCTCCGCTCCCAAGGGGGACCTCCAGCGATTGATGGCTTCCCACGAACTGCGCGATCCCCTACGCACGATGCAGGGTTTTATCCGTCTACTTCAGGACCGCCACTTGGCCCGACTCGATCGGGAGGGGCAGGATTTTTTGCACTACATCAGCGATAATGCCCGGCGGATGGAAGATATGATCGATCACCTCCAGGTATTTTCCGGCATCAGTGGCCCTACCCGGGTGCGCGAAGGGGTCGACGGTAACTTTCTCGTGGCCGATGTTCTCCGTTTTATGGGACCCCGGATCCGCGAAACGCGAGCCATCGTGCGGATCGATGAATTGCCTCGGCTGGCGGTAGATCCCCAGCAAGTCGGCCAATTGCTCCAAAACCTCATCGATAATGCCTTAAAGTTTTGCGAGGCAGACATTCCCCAACTCCACCTCAGTGCGGAAGAAACCCCCCGGCATTGGACGCTGCGTTTGCGCGACAATGGAATCGGGATCGCTCCCGAGTTTCACGAAGTGGTTTTTGACCTATTCCGGCGGCTCCACGGAGTGGGTACCTACGCCGGTACGGGTATTGGGCTGGCGATTGGCAAGCGAATCGTAGACAACCACGGCGGACGGCTGTGGGTCGAATCGGCCGGTCCGGGGTGGGGGAGTACCTTTTGCATTGCGCTTCCCAAACCCGGGGAAGCCCACCTATCTTGAACCTTAGTCTCGGAGGAGGCTCGCCCGCTTCGCCAATCACTTCCCCCTTAGTGTGGCGAAATGTGGGCCTACGCGCGGAATTCGAGATACTTTCTCTTATGTGGTGTAGGGC
>CALCCH010000141.1 GCA_937899855.1 uncultured Saprospirales bacterium
GTCCACCCCAGCGTCGAAGCCGGGCAAACCGACTTGGGGGAGGTAGGGATGCAGCTGCGAAAAATCCTCGTAGCGGTAGATATTGCCCTTGTTGCTCGTGCCCACCAGTACGGGATCGGCCAGGGCGGCTTGGTAAGCCGCATCGGCGGGGTAAGCAATTTCTACGCTGCCCGGCACCAAGCTGGCGCCCTGTAAGGGCAAAATCAAATCCGTAGTGACGTCAAAAACATTTCCCCGTTGGGTATTTTTGACTAAAATTTCAATGGTATTCACATCACACAACGTGATATCGTCATCCGGCTCGTCGATCAAATCGGCATCGATAAAGGGATCGAGCGTGGTGACGGATAGGTCGATCTCCTCGGCATTGCAGGGATCGTAGTCTTCGGGGGTCCAGTTGGGGTCGCTGGGGGGCATACAGTTCCAACCCGTCAGGGCCTTAAAGCCGGTCAGCCCACAGCGGTTGACCCGGGCCCGAATCCGCACGGTATTGCACACTTCCGCCAAGCTGTTTGATCCATCCGCCCGCAACAGGCCATCCGAATAGGCCACTACGTGCTCGTTGCTGGCTCCGTAACGTCGGAAGGGCAGGTCGACAATGGCGTTGGTCAAGCTGATGTCCTCCATACTCACCACCTCGATCATCCCCAGGCTATCCTCGATCGAAATCCAGGAGAAGCCAATGTCGCGGTCAAAGTCCGGGTTGCAATACTGGACGATCCACTCAGCGGTATCGGCGGTAAGGGTGTAATTGGGATTGCTGACGGGGTTAAAGCTGATGCGGGGCGGGTTGACGTAGAGCAAAGTCCCCGTATTGGCGTCGTTGAACACTTCGGCACAGCTGCCATCGCCGTATTCCAGGGCGTAGGCGTTTTTGACGAAGTACAGCTCGGGATTAAAGACGTATTCGTTGCCAAAGCCCAGGCTACTGCCAAAGAAGGTTTGACAATTGGGCAGTACGGTAATGGCCATATCAAAGCCATCCCCCGCTAGGGCGTCGATCAGGGAAGGTCCCCAGTTGAGGGTATCAAAATGGATGACGTAGCGCCCGTTGCTAAAGTCGGTAAAGGCGGGCATCGGAATGGCATCGTTCCCCACGATGGGGTGGCCGGGAAAGGAAACTTCGGGGTCAAAACGATCAAAACCGTTAAAGATATTGGTGTCAAAATTGACCACCACCGAGTCCACCCGCAGGGCCATCCGGTGTTCCTGTCCCATCCGGTCGACGTATTCGTTGAGGTTGGGATTGATCTTGATGTTGAGGGTGATTTGCCCACAGCCCTGGATCAGCGTCGAACTGTTGGGAAAGGCCACGAAGGTCTCCAAGCCCCCAATTTCAAACTCTTCCCCGTAAGAATCACAGATATAAGTCGAATCGTTGTCGATGGCGTAGCCGTAGCCCCGTAGGTTGGGCACTTCGGAAAACTCGCTCGTCTCGTAGGGTCCGGTGGGGTTGATGGTAAATTTACCCACAAAATTGACGGTATCGCCCGCCTGAACGGTCAGGGCATTGTCGGTCAAACATTCGCTGAGGTCAAAATTGAGCCGCTTGGTACTGTCCACCGCCGTCAGCGTCATTTGACTGGCGTCGACCGGGCAGTTGACAATCGTTCCCCCGCGATTGATGTAGAGGTTACCGGATACGAAGTTAAACGTCTCTTCCGTATCGAGGGTCCCATCGGGATTGTTGTAGGTAATGACCATCCCGATGCTATCGTTCAGATCGGTATCACCCACGATGGTGGCGATGGTCATTTCGACCGAGTCGCAGGGCAGGGCGGCCTTGAGGTTGGCCAGGTTGCGATCGTAGGGCGTGGTGTATTGATTGTCGGTGTAGCCGATCGTGGTCCGTTCTACCGAAAAGGCCTGGGTGCCCAGGCCGTAGGGACAGGAGGGTGGCGAACATGGGGGAGCGGTGGAGTGGAGCCAGGTGCCGGGTATGACGCCGCAGTACCACAGGTGTCGGCAGTCGCAGTCGGGACAGTAATGCGCAAATTCGAGGGGGAAGGAAGTTTCGCCCGTTTCGGTGCTACAATCGGCCTGCATGCCGAGGGTCAGGGTGTGGATGAGGGGAATGCCGAGTGGGTTTTGGGCGGCATCAAAAATCAGGGTCAACGTATCGTTGACGATGTTGTGGGACTTGAGCGTCGCCGCTCCCACTCCCGACAGCATCAAATTGGTTTCCGACAGCACCGGATTGACCCCATCGGGCAGGGCCACCGTCACTTGGTATTCTTCGCCATTGCTACAGGACTTGGAAAAATTGCTCACCTGCCGATTCTGACGGTAAACGATGTAAAAAGTATCCCGCAACAGATCGGCATCCGGGCTGGCCGTAATCTCCTCGTCCACCTCGATGTTCCCCTTACTGGCGTAGCCCAGCGCCCGCCGGACCAGGGGATTGCCACAGAGGTCGTTGTACTCCATGATCCCGTTAAAACTCGTCGCCACATTATTGTAACAGTTGTCCGCAGTAACTACCGCAGCACTACAGTTGAAATCGTAATAGGCCCGTACCTTCACCGACTCTCCGGTGGCCAAATCATCGTAGTACCCGTCGCCGTCAAAATCAGACAGCCCACCGGGGCCATCGGGGTCCACGCCCAGGAACTGCGGGTTGCCATCCAGGCTGATCAAATCCGAAATCGTCGTCACATTGATCCCGGCAATCTCCACCGCCACAATCTCAAAAGCGCCATCCGTCAACTGCCCCATACCGGTGTTGACATCGTAGCGAAAGTTGATTCCCGCCGCGAGGTCCACCATGGTTGCAAAACCCGGATCGTCCTCAATCCCGATGTTGGTAAAGGTCAGCGTCGTAATGCCCTGCTGGCAATAGCCCGCGTCAATATCGGTCGCAAAGTCCTGCTGTTCCACCAAAATATCGGCCGCCCCCAATCCCACGGGGACGAAATCATTTTCCGAAATCGTCTCGCAGTAACGGGAATCGCAGCCCCAAGAGATCAGGTGCATACTGGTCCGGTCGCCATCACAGTCGATCAGGCAAACGTTTTCGACCACCTCCAACGACTCGTTGGGATCGAAAAACACATCGGCGTTGCCATTGCCATTGGCCAAGAACTCGGCCGCACCGATGCCCGCCGTAATCAGTGTATCCGTACCCACCAGGGTTTTGGTGATGGTGGCGGGAATGCCGTTGATGATCACGCTCCGGACCGAGACGCCCGCCCCCTGGATATTTTCGTACACCAGCGTATCCACAAAACCAGCCACGCCGGTATTGTTGACCGTCAGGGTACGATCGAAGCAATCGCCCAGCTTGGCCGGGCCAAAGTTGTTGTTCATTTGGGTCACAAAAATCGGAAAAGCCAGCGCATCGCGGTATTCGATGGTCGCATCGCTTTCGTTGAGGCCCGTATCGGTGCCCATGTCGTAGTCGAACTCCCAGATGTCCAGCACGTCAAAAATACCACTGCCCCCCCGCAGGGTATCGATGTACTCACAGTTGGCCCGTACGTTGAAGCCGACACTGACCTGGGTATTCCGGCTCAGGGACATATTGGGTAGGCTAAACACGGGTTGGGAAGGATCGCCCGCACTGAGGAGGCTGACCCCGGGCGTAGAACTCAGCGCATCGAAGCTATCGAACTGCACTCCGGGAAAGAGGCGAGCCGTCGCTACGATGTTGGAGCGCGTTTCGGTCGATCCACCCCGTACGCTGACGATCACGGTCTCCCGATCGGGATCGCCACAGACGTTGAGGAAGGTCGGTACTTCGTCGAGGTCGACGGAGAAATTATCCTGTGCCCCCACCGAATATCCCAGGAGGATCATGAGGAGTAAGGAGTAAATGTGCTTTTTCATAAATTTTTGTAGTGTTTCGGCAAAAGCGCCCGTTTGCAACAGGGTTTTGGCGAGGGGTAGGCCGGTTTGGGGGGGCCTTAATGCATAAAACAGCGCCAAAATCGTACCAAATTCGGGGTATTCCCGCCCGTTCGGTACGGGGCGAGGAAGGGCCGGCGGGTGGGAATACGCAGCCGGTTATTATTCGCTAAAGCATTCATTACCAATGGTAAATACATGATGATTTTCCGTGCCGCCAGGGTGAGGCGGTACGCTACGGCACGCTGGTGGACGGGGAAAAGCGCGGCCGTTGACTGTCACACTAAAATAAAAAAGCCCCGAAGATCATTCGGGGCTTTTTGGGCGGCGGGGTGCGGGAAGGCTTATTGACCGCTTTTGATTGCCTTGATCCGGTTTACAAACAGCAGGGCCGAATTGGCATCTACCGCTTGGATTTCGTAAGTACCGCCGTCTTTTTGCTTGAAAACCAATTCTTTAGGCTTCATCCCCAGGATGGCATCGTTGAATTTGGGATTGGAGGATACCACGCTGAGAATGCCTTGCTTGTAGCCAAAGAAGTACCAATCTTCACTTGGCGATTGGAGGTATAGGTACACCCGGTCGTCCTCGTTGGAGGGCATTTTAAACTCGATTTGGCACTTGAGCATGCGGTTGATCGGGACGCCATTGATGCTGGCCAGCCCCACCACGGGGTCGGAGCTGATGAAGGATTGGTATTCGGAGTTCCAATTCATCGGCAGGTAGCTGAAGAGGAAGGGAAATTTGTTGTACTTCCCCGCCAGATCGAGACCGGTATTGCGCATCTCCGAGGCTTCGCTCTTTAGATCCTTGGCATCGGGGATAAAAGTAGCCAGGGCCGCCTCGCAAAAATCCCC
>CALCCH010000142.1 GCA_937899855.1 uncultured Saprospirales bacterium
ATACTCGGACTACCGGCGTAGGCAAAAGCCCGAGCCAGGGATTGGATGCCTTCCCCCTTACTGAGTTTGCCGTATCCCGTATCACAAGCACTGAGGGTCACCAGGTCGGCCCGTAGGCTGAGAGGGTACAAGTCGGCCGCGCGGAGTAGAAAGTCGGGCTCCGCTGGGGTTTGGGAAAAGGCCAGGGCGGAGTTGAGAGGCTTGGCGGCGACTTCCAGGCCGTGCGTAGCCAAATGGAGAATCTGGTAGCGTTCCGCCGCCTCGTCGATCCAGTAGTCGCCCCCCAATAATTCGGCAAGTTCGCGTACCTCCCCGGGAGAATAAATCAGGGGACCCAGTGACGGAATCTCCTTCCCTTCCAGTCCCTTATTTTCTTGCCATTCCCGCAGTGCCCGCAAGGTTGCCTCGTCGTAAGTCAGGCCAAAGCCCGCGAAATAGGCCTCCGCTCCGAGCCGTTCCTCCACCTCCGGTCCTTCAAAAAACAGACGGCTGGAATAGGCCGTACTGATCGCGTACTTGCGTACCAAATAAGGCAGTACCTGCCCCACCTCCGCCTTCCGGTAAAGCAGGTTATCAAAAGAAATCTGTAGGAGAAGGCCATCGGGCACGATAAACAAGCGCTGCTCGCTAGCCTCCACCAACTGGGGAGCCAACAGCGTTTCGTAGAGCCCCTGCGCCAGCTCCTGGTAAGCGCGCTCGGCGCTTGGGTCCAATTTTTCGGCCGACGAGAGCCGACGAAAACGCAGACAATGCTGCTCAAAATCGGGCCCGATGGCGCGGATGCCGTAGTCCAGCCCCCGCTCCAGCGAGAGGGGGAAGACAAAGAGTTGTTCCGCACCCACAAAAAATTCGATCAGTAGGGCATCCGCGGGCAATGCCGCCCGGAGATCCGCCACGACCACCTCCTGGGCGTAGGCGTATTTGAGTTCGAAGTAACGGTGATAATCGCGCTCCAATTGTTGGATGAGGTATTCGTGCGCTCGACGGCGTTGGAACAAGTCCCGCACCAGGGAGTCCCGTGGGGCCGTCAACTGTCCAATTTCCTGATCGTAGAGGGCCGTTTCGGCTCGGATGCAAGCCGCTTGAAGTTGCGCCTCGCGTTGGATAAGGCTGGGGGGAACGCCAGCGTAACGGGCGTCTTCCTCTTGCTGGCCTTCAAAAAAAATTAGTGCCTTGTTTTTGACACAAAATTGGTAAGCCCGCTCCAAATCTTCCGGCTTTCCCTCCCGTTCGTAAAGCGCTAGCGCCACTTGAATGGCTCGTTCGTAGGTGGGAATGGCCTGTTCGATCAGGGCATAACGGGCCTCAGCACTTGGCAAATTTTGCCGGATCTTCGTCAGCAGTGTATCGAGGTTTTGGTAGCCGCGGTAAGCCATTTGAAGCGCTTGGGGCTGACGATCGTCCGCCGGGTCCTCGTGCCATTGTAGATAGGCCCGGGCCTTCGAGCGAAGTAGGGTCAGCAAAATGGGCTTGTGGGCACACCAGTGCCGGGCGTGCTGGGGATGATCTTCCGGTCGGTCGCTTTTAAAATCGGGGACCAAGCTGCGAATCCCACGGTGGTAATGAGCAATGGCCTGGCGGTATTCCCCGCGCTCCAAGTACAGGTCGCCCAGGTTGTCGTAAATTTTAGCAATATCGGGGTGGCATTCAGTCTGGCGTTCTTTTCGGTAGATGTCCCGAGCGCCTAGCAGATAGGATTCAGCACGCTCTTACTCCCGCAGGTTGGTAGACGCAATTCCAATGTTCTCCAGGGTGCCCGCCACCGCCAAATGGCGGGGGCTGGTGCGCGCGGTAGCGTAGATCTGACGGTTGATTTGTTCGGCCTTGCGGTAAGTTTGGATGGCGCGCTGGGGATCGTTCATCCGCTCGTGTACCATACCGAGATTGTTGTGCGCATTGGCCAGGTGACGTTCGCTGAGGTCGGGGAGCGCTAGGATTTTTTGGTAGTAGGCGATGGCCCGTTCGTATTCCTCCCGCGCCAGGTGAACGAGCCCCAACTGATTGTAGCAGCGGATGCGGTACACCTTATGCCCCAGTCGTTCAAATCCCTCCAGGGCCTGCTCTCCAAAAGCCAGGGCCTGGTCCTGATCACCCGTTTCCTCGTAGCCCACACTCAACAGGTAGTAAGCCCGCCCCAAGTTATAATCCCGCTTGCTGATGGTCGACTCCTCCATGAGTCGGGCCGCTACTTGGGCGTACTGGATCACCGCCTCAAAATTGCGGTAGTTGTAATTGAGGTTGGCCAACATAAAATAGCTGCTAAACAAAACCCCATCCTCCGCCCGGGCCGCTAGCCGCAATTCCAGCGCCCAGAGCAACTGCTGCTCCGCCCGTTCGAAGTGCGTCTCACTGCCCCCCAGCAGGAAATAATTGATGCCGATCCGATGGTGCAGCTGGGCCCGATCCAGATCAGCGGGCCAGCTGGCTTCCAGTTGCTGCTCCAAAAAGGTGATGGCCGCCTCGTGCTGCCCCTCCCTCGTCAAGTCCTTGCTGTGTTGCAAGAGGGAATCGAGGACCGGGGACGCCAGTACGGGTGTCCAAAACAAGAACAGCAGACCGAGTACGACCGGGCAACGGTAGGGCCCAACCGCAGAGCATGCCTGCGAACCAAGAGGAATTGTTGTTCTGCGTTTCAAGATGTGGTTTGACCAAACTTTAGAATCTGATAATCTTCCGCTGAATCTTTTCTTCTCCCAGTCTTTAAGTTAGAAAAAATAAACCGGATTGTGTAGCTGGAAAAGGGCAGTTCCAGCGGTTCTGACCACGTTGTGACGCAAGCCTAGTGGCCAGCACCAGGCGCCCCTGCGCAGCGTGTATCCGAACGGTTATTTCCCGATCCATTCCGTCCCACCACTCCATCAGCAGTGGTCCCTCCGACGGGTTGGGGTACAGCCGCAAACTGTTCTCCAGTCCGTCGGCAGCGGCGGTTCGGGGAAGGGGCGGGCTACTCATCAAAGCGGCCAGGGCGAGGTTGCCATTCAGCACCCCCTCCGAAGATACGGGCAAACCGACCTCCTCAACTCCCCCAATAATCGCGTCGCGGATTTGGGTGGTGGAGTAACCACAGTGCGTGGCGAGCACGGCCGCCGTGCCCGTAGTGTAGGCAGCCGCCATCGACGTCCCCGCTTTGTAATCCCAGCCGTTGGACAGGACACTGCTGTGCGCCAGCCCCGGAGCTGCCACGTCGACGCTGGCCGAACCGGAATTGGAGTAGCTGGCGAGGGAGAGAGACGGACACTTCACCGCGGCCACACTGATGATATTCTCCAGATTAAACTCCGAAGGGAAAAAGTGGGTCGTGGAAGCGTCGATGTCGGCCCCGTCATTCCCGGCCGAACAGATGAACAAGATGTCGTGCAATCCGGCTTTGTAAATCGCCAACCCCAGGGGTTCTAGCTTTTCCGTCAGGGGCCGCGTACTGCGGTAGCCCAGGCTAAAATTGATGAGGTCGGCATCTTTCTCAATGGCGTAGTCGATGGCCAGGATGGCGGCAAAGATGCTACCCCGTCCATTTGCACCGATGGCCTTGAGGTGCATCAAGTCAATCGTATTGGCCCCGGAGGACATAAATTCTTTGACGATGATGCCCGCCACGTGCGTACCGTGGCTGTGCGAGTCGCGGGGCATCCAAAGTCGATTGTAAAAATCGTAGCCGATCCGGTCGTCGATCAGTGAGTTGGATTCGTTGTCGAGACCGTCGACGGGTTCTTCAAAGTTTTCCCAATGCCAGGAGGAGAGGTGGGGATGGCTGGGCTCCACGCCCGAGTCGATGACGGCGACGGTCACCGGGCAGCCACCCGCTGGGGGAAAGGACCGGGAGCAGATAGCCCCGTTGGGAGTATTGGGATCCGAGTGTTCTACCTGAAAGTTTTGACCCGCACTTTCCACTTCCAGCTCATCACGGGCTTTATCCCCACTTTGCTGAATGGTGAGGGTATCCCCATCGACAAGGAAGTAGGGGTCGCCACCGATCCAGAGTAGGGAATCCAAGCGCCAGAGGCGAAAATCACAGAGGGGAGAACGGGCCAATTCGGTGGCGTTGTAAGCGGTCATTAGGGCTTGTATGGTGGGGTTCGGGGTGGAGGGCTCAAATTTGATGATCAGTTCGCGCTGAATTTGATTGGGACTCTGTCCGGCAAGCCGATCGATGGGACCAATAAAACAGATAATCAATAGCCAGACGAGACAAAGGACAGTCGTGGTTTTCATACGATAACAGGGTTTTTAGTTAGCTGGAGAACGGGAGAATGCGCTCAATCGCGCTTGGTATATAAGCGTCGAACGAGCGAAACGTGACAATAAAACCCTAATTTTTTTTGAAATCCAAGAAAGAGGAACCTAAGATTAAAATGCCGCTTCAACAATGTACTGACCCAGAAGGGTGAATTCCTTTTACTGGCACTATAAGCCGCGTCCCCAACAAACGTGACGTCATTTGGATAAAAAAAATTCTACCCAAGCAACGAGAAAAAATTCTTTCTCCCCCCCGTCACGTTTTATTCCCCAGGTGCTTATAGGAAGGAAGTTTGTTTGTGAACCTGTGTATATGGAACTATCCGCCACGCAATTGTCATTCTCCATGCAGCAACGGGAAGACCCGGTATTGAGTCTTGCGGATTTTGAGCGACGGTACCGAGGGCAACTCGTTAGCTGGCTGGTGGCCAATCGGTACTGTAAGCCCGCCGAGGCCGACACTTTTAGCGCATTAATCCTGACGGAATTGAGTCGTCAGTATTCTTCGAAAAAGAACTTGCACTTGTCCTTAATTTGGACGATAATTCATAAGTTTACTCCGGATGAATTATCAAAAGTACGTAAGTCGATGGAAAAGAATTTTGGGCTCACCGAGGGAAATTTTGAGGCACTGCTGCAAAGCTTGCAAGCTGGGGAGGATACGCTGTACGAGCAACTGTTTTTGAGTCACTTTGAAGACTGCCTCCGCTTTCTGCAACGCCAGTACCGCGCCTCCTACGAGGATGCCTACGACGCGACCATGGAGACGATGCTCGAATTTATGAAACGCCTACGGGCGGGAAAGGTGGCTTACGGGAACCTGCGCTTCTTATTTACCCAAATGGCGGGGCAGGTTTACCTCAAGTGGATTAAAAAAGAACGCCACAAAGGTTCTCTGGAGGGCATCGAACTGGGTGAAGCCCCCGAAACCGTCGATGAAGAGACGCTACAGTTGTTGCACCGTGCTTGGGATGGCCTGTGCAACAATTGCCAAAATCTGTTGAGGCAGTTTTATTACGATGGGGTGGCCCTGAAGGCCATTGCCGAAGGATTGGAGAAGACCCCGGCAGCCCTTCGCAAGCAAAAGCAACGTTGTGTAGAAAAGTTACGGGCCTTGTTTGCCCAATACCAATAGGGAAGATCGAGAGATAAGCATCTAATTACATCTACTACTTAACTGGGGAATTACAATGAATTTAAAGAACTATGCAGAAGGGAAGCTCCCAGAGCGCGAATCAGAAAAAATGACGGAAAAGTTGGTGCGGGCCAAGCTCGACGCCGACTACAAAAGCCGCTGGGTACGGACCCTCAGCGAACAACACGGGCTGGATCGATCCGAGGCTCGGGAAGCAGAACTGGTACCCCAAGCCGCCAAGACCAATCGGTCGCGCCGTCGGTGGTGGACCATCGCCGCCATCGGACTCCTGCTGAGTATCAGCATCCCAGCCTACCTGTTGGAATACCTCTCGCTCGATCAGCAGATCGAACGTTTTATCGCTCAGGACCAATTCATCAATCGCGAAGGGGGACAAAAAGGGGCCACCGCCCAGCGCCCCCAACTCCGCCAGCGAGCCGAATTGGCCTACAATCGGGGAGAGTTCGCAATGGCCAATGACCTCTACCTCCAACTGTTGGACACCGACGAAAAAGATCGGGGCGATTATTTTTTCTCCGGCCTCTGTTATCTCAAGCTCGACGAACCCATCGGGGCGGCGGGACAGTTGTACCTCGCCCGTGAGTTCCCCGACGAGCAGCCCCGCTTTCTGCCCGAAATCCGGTTTTATCTCGGCCTGGCCCTCTACCGGGCCGGTGATTTGGACGGCACCCGCGAGGAGTGGGCTGCCATCCCACCGGATGGCTGGCGCTACGCCGAGGCAAAAGGCTTTCTCGACCAAATGGACTGAATCCCCAAGACCGTTCGTACCCCCCTTTTGGCTCCCAGGTTTTTGATCAGGGGCCAAGCTTCCTTTTTAAAATTAGGATCCCGGAGAAATTCTCCAACACTTTTTCGATTTTGTCGTTATGAGGATATGATCCGACTGCTTGGCTTGTTGTGGTGTTGCCTTTGTTTTTCCCAATCCGGCTTGGCCCAGCGTAGCCTGAGTGCTTGGGTGCAGAGCCCGGAGGGCGAACCCCTAGCCTTCGTCAATGTCCTACTCAACGGAGACCCCAACCGGGGGGTGGCCAGCGATATCGATGGCCGCTTTACGCTGGGGGAAGCGTCCGTTGGGGATAGTATCCTCCTCTCCTATCTGGGCTACGAGCCCCTCACCTACTACCTGCGCGAGGTCGATTTCCGCCGCAAACTCCGCCTGACCCTCAACGCACTGGCCTACGAGCTGGCCTCCGCAGAAGTCATTGCGGGGGAAAATCCCGCCCACCGCATCATCCGCGAGGCCGTCCGCCAACGAGATCGGCACAATCCTGAAAAACAAGCGGCCTACCGCTGTCAGACCTACAACAAGCTGGTGGTCGACTGGCTACCCGATACCACGGGCCTGGCCCAACTCCGGGCCAAAGCGGGCGGTTTGGAGTTTTACCGGGAGCGGCGGATCCAGCGGATCGAGTCGAGCGCTCGTTTTCAGGAACAACAGCACCTGCTGCTCATGGAATCGCTGACCGAACGCAGTTTTTTGCGGCCCCAGCACTTGCGAGAAACGGTACTCCACAAGCGCGTCTCGGGTTTTAAAGACCCCTCCTTCGTCGCATTGGCCAATTCGATGCAGCCCTTTTCCTGCTACCGTGATCACCTCGAACTATTGGGCAAGGACTTTCTCAATCCCATCAGCAAGGGCAGTACCCAGCGCTACTTTTTTCAATTGGAAGACACCCTCTACCGAGGGCCAGACACCATCTATACCATCGCCTTTCAACCACGGGTGGGCAGCAAATTTACGGGCCTCAAGGGCTGGCTCAACATCCACACCCGGGGCTACGCCATCCAATCCATCAGCGCCGAGCCCGCTACTCCGGGTCGGATGCAGCTCAAGATCGAGCAGCGTTATCAGTTGCTGGCCGGGGGACAGTGGTTTCCCGATCAGCTCAACTTTGAATTGTGGGCCGAGCGTTATCCCGACCCACTTTTGGGCATCAAGCTGAACGGCCGCAGCTACATTCGAGCGGTAGAGCTCGATCCACCCCTGCGCTCCGGACAGTTTGGCTTGGAGGGCATCCATACCGCAACGGGTGCCGCGGAGCGGGGCGATTCCCTTTGGCGGAGTATCCGGCTGGTGCCCCTGGGCACCCGGGAATTGCGGACCTACGCGGTACTGGATAGTCTGGGGGAAGAGTATCATTTTGATGGGCTACTCCGGCTAACCGAAGCCCTCACCCTGGGGAAAATTCCCGTGGGCCCAATGGACCTGTCCTTGCGATACCTCTTTAACGTCAACGCCTACGAAGGACAGCGCTGGGGCTTGGGCCTGGCGACCAATCGCAAGGTATCTTCCCACTTTAGCCTTGATGCTTACGCCGCCTACGGTACTTTCGACGAGCGCTGGAAGTGGGGAGGTGGTTTGAAGTTACACCTCTTTCCCAAACGCGAGGTCAATCTGGGCTTTCGCTACCAACGGGACATCGAGGAGCCCGCGCAATCTGAATTCCCCTTTAGCGGGGAGTTTTTCAGGGCCCAAAGTTTTAACGTACAAATGGATGAGGTGGAGCGTTACACGGCTTACCTGGAGGGCTGGTTCTTCCCCTACACCTACCTGCGCTTTTCCCTGAGTCAAAATACCTGGTCGCCCGATTATGCCTATCGCTACGAAGCCCAACGCACCGACCCGGCTACCCCCTTCAACTTTACCGAAGTGGGACTGCAGCTCTATTACGCCTACGGCTTGCGCTTTACCCGTCTACTGGGCACACTACTCCGCGAGGAGGGCAATTTTCCCATTTTTCAGTTCCACTACGCCCGGGGCTTGGCCAATTTTTGGCGCGGAGAATTTGATTACCACCGCCTGATGCTCCGCATGGAATACGACCTGCGCTGGCGGGCCCTGGGGCAAAGCCGGTTTTACCTGGAAGGAGCCTGGGTCAGTCCCGGCACGCCCTACCAAAAATTATTTGGTACCAATGGCCTGGGACGCGAATTCCGGCTACTCATCGACGACAACGAGTTCCACACCATGGATCCTTACGAGTTTTTGTCCAATCAGATGCTGCGTTTTCACTTCCGCCACAAATTTGATGCGACGCTGGTCAGTTGGAAATTTTTTCAGCCCCGACTGGCCCTGGTACACAACCTGGCTTTTGGGAGTTTGGCACGACCGGATTTGCACGGCGAGCTGCAATTCAATACCCTGGAGCGGGGTTATTACGAGGCGGGGATTGTACTCGATAATTTGGTGGGCATCAATTACGTCAATATCGGAACGCTGGGTCTGGGACTGGGTACGTTTTACCGCTACGGCCCCTACACGCGCCCCGAGTGGCAAGACAATATTGGGATACAGGCCACCTTGAGTTTTGCTTTGCTGTAGAAGCTCCCGATCGTAAAAGCCATCTCGAAAAAATCAGGGTCGGTTGCTGAACCATCCAAGCCCCATCACTCCCAGCACCAGCAAGCCTCCCAAGCCCCAGCCCCGCCACCAAGGGCGCGGCACCCCCAAGTTCAAAGCCGCCATATTACCCATACCGACAAAAGCAGCCCAGTAGAAGGGATGCGCTTCCCGATCGCGACAGTTGCTCAAATAATTCAGCTTACAGTTGCGGAGAGCCGTAGCCTTGTCTTGCCCCTGGCTCAGGGCCTCGTAAAAATCCGTCATCAAACGGTAAGCTTTATCGTCGCTGACGCGCCACAGGGTGGTGAGGATACTTTGGGCCCCGGCGTAGGAAAAACCCCGGGCCAGGCTGATGACCCCTTCCCCCTTTTGCAATTCGCCAATTCCCGTTTCGCAGGCGCTGAGGACCACCAGATCGGCCCGCAGGGGCAATGCGTACAGCTCGCGGGCGTAAAGCGTGGCATTGTCCAAGCTGTCGGTGGCTTGGCCAAAGGCGAGGTAGGAGAAGTCCCCCACCCGATCGTTGGCTTTGGCGTGGGTAGCCAAATGCAAGATGGCGTACCGTCCCGCGTGTTTTTTAAACTGCGTTTCGCTGGCGTCTTCGCCAAGCAATAATTTCCCTCCCCAACGCGCTACCAAACCTTCGGCCTCCTGGCGGTTGAAGCGCAGGGCACCCAGGCCCTCGGCCCGTTCCGACCAGCTCACTTCCTCGGAGCCAAAGCTCGGCGCTACCGCCAGCACGCCCGATTCCTCCGCAGCATTCGGACGATGGCCCCGTTGTTGGGACCACGAAGTGCTGGAAAAAGCGTAGCTGATGCTGTGGCGACGCAGTAAGAAATCGTACTGTCGAAACCGACCGGAATAGGCGGGCGCGGCGGTCAGCAGTGCTTCGAAGGGCAGGTAGGCCAGCACCCCATCGGCGACGATGATCAGCCGCTCGGGCAGTTGTGGGGCCAGGGGCGCCAGCAATTTTTTGTAGAGCAAGAGCGCCAGTCGATCGTACTGCTCGCGGGCTTTTTCGCGTTCTTGGTCCGCCGCAAAATCGTGGATGGCACGGCGCCATTCTCCTACCCAATCCGCCAGTGGAAAATCGAGGGGGTATTGGTAGACCTGAAAGTCGTGGGGTCGAATCAGGAAGACGACCAGTTGGTCTTCGCCCACAAAGTATTGGAGGAGGGCTTGGTCTTGGGAGAGCTGGCCCTGGAGCTGGCCCAGGTCAAGTGGCGGAGGGTCGTACTTGAGTTGGTGGTAGGTGGGATAGGTGACCTCGAAGTGGCGAATCAGGCTATCGAGGGCCATCTGCTCGTCGAACAGCTGGGCACGCAGGGGCAAGAGGACGCTGTCGGGAGCGCTGGCCTCTTCGGCTAGGAAGATGGCCTCTTCGGTTTTGGCGAGTTGGCTTTGGAGATGGTGTTCGCGTTGGAGTAGGTCGGCGGGGAGCTGGGCGAAGTATTCGGCCTGGCTTTCCTGGAAGGCGTCGCGTAGGGCGAGGGCACGGCATTGTTCGGCCCAGCGGAAGGCTTCGTCCCAGTGGGGCAGCGGAGATTGGAGGCGGGCCAGGGCCAGGGTGTTGTTGATGGCTTGGTCGAAATGACGGTAGTTTTGTTCCAACCAGGAGCGGTTAGAGGCGGTTCCGCGCAGTTGGCGGCGGGCCGAGCGGTAGAGTTCGAGGGCTTGTCGGTAAGCCTCGTGGGCCCGCTGTAGGTGGACCAACTGGGCATCCGATTGGTAACGGGCGTGCGATACGTCCGCCGTTAGGCGAAGGAGATCTGCCCACAAGGCACGCTTGCGCCCGTTGGTACTTTCCCAGACGGCTTGTGGATCCGTAAAAACGACCTTTTGGGCGGTTTCGAAATAGGCTTGGGCCTTGGACAGTTGTTGCTGCTGAAAATGACAACGTCCCAAAAGACTGTACACGTCGATTTGCTCCTCCCAACTGGACTGGGTATCGGTAATCATCAAGCGGCGGGCTTCTTGCAATACGTCAATGGCCCGGTCGTACCGCTGCCAGTCGTGGTATACTTGGGCTAGGACCCAGAGGTTTTTGACGATGCGGCGGTCGTTGGGGGATAGTAGGGTACGACGAATGTCGAGTGCAGCGCGGAGTTCGCGGATGGCGGCTGGATAGTTTTTTTGATCAGTTAAACAAACACCTATATTATGAGACAACTGAGCTCCAAACATACTCCTCTCTTTACCGGTTGTTTTGAAAATTGCTCTTGCCCTTGAGTAGTAATCCATAGCTAAATCTAACTCTCCCATTTTTTTATAAAGCACACCAATGTTAACAAAGTCCATTCCCACCTCCAAGGCATTTGTCCCATAAATAGCTTTATCCACATCAAGTGTTTTACTAAAGAAAAGAATTGCTTTAGAATAGTCGTTCAGAGTTGTATAGCAAATTCCCAAGTTGTAATACGAACTTGCCAAAGCACTTTTAGTCTTCGGTAAATGAAAAGTAAATATTGCCACTGCTTTATCGTAACTCTCAATTGCCTTTTCTATTTCATCTTTATAATCATTGAGCCAACCGATCCTATGATAAGTGTGGCCTATCTCTTCATGATTACTTGGAAATAGTCTTTTCTGATATTGTAGACATGTATCTAGATGGAGCTCTGACTTCTTTAGGTCACCAGTATTTAAATAAATTTTACCAAGAGAACTGTGAATTTCAGCTCTTAATGAATCTGGCTCCGGCTGAAATTTTCGATATAATTTTAAAGCCTGCCTTGCATTCTTAAGGGCTTCGTCATATTTATCATCATCTAATAATATTTCAATTGAGTCAAAGAGATCACCAAAACTAGCTTCGCTATTTTGAGCATAGCTTAAGTAGGGAATTAAAAAAAGTACTCCCCCTAAAAAATGAATAAATATTTTCATAACTAGGTCTGCCTGGGTAAATAAAGACCTAACACGCTCCGAATATTTTGACTATAAAAAAGGTAAGGATTTTCCGCGAACCCGCCTACTTTTTGTTGGAATCATTCTTGCACCATTGATAAGTAGCCTCCTCTTATCCCAAATCATTTAACCAATGACTTTTAAATATTTTCCATCCGAAAAAAACAGATCTATTGCTTTTCGCCTGATCGCGGGTAATGGTAGAATTATTTTATCCAGCGTGGCTTTTCCTTCCATGGTCGAGTGCTGGGAGGCTATCTTAGACTTAAGGCTCAGTTCAAATAACCCAAACTGCTTTCAATTACAGAATTCTAAATCCAAAAAATATTCCTACGCATTTTACGACGCGGCGGGAAGTTTGCTGGCGTGCAGTCCCCACTACCGCTCCGCCACTAGCCGCAATCGCGCCCTGCGCCAACTCCCCGAACGACTGCATCGCGCCCTCCTCACCACCCCACCGTTCCCCCAAGGCGAAAAATAATTTTTTTAGCGCCCCTAGCTCACCTCCATTCCAGCCAGGGTATTAAAAGACAAATCAAGCTTGTAAAAGATACTACGAAGAGTTGGGCACGCCCCCGCTTCCTTTCCTCCGTCGATACACACATCTGCGGTGCCAAAAATTATTTGCAGTTAACCAAAACAAAATACTTCAGCATGCGCTACTCCCAATTGCTTTGTCCGCTCCTGTTGTTGTGGCTCCCCTTTTTCCTCCAAGCCCAATCCCCCCCCTGCGACAGCCTCCGCAACCTGGCCCTCGACGGTACCGCCACCCAGTCCTCCACCAATCCCGGTGGGGATGCCGAGCAAGCCATCGATGGCAATACCCAGGGAGATTTCTACCACCCCGATCAGTCGGTTTCTTCCACGCAGTACGGCAACCAGATGTGGTGGCGAGTCGACCTCGGTCAGGTCAAAAGCGTTAATAATGTGCGCATCTGGAATCAAACCAACGGAAATTCTACCGCCGACTTTTACGTCTTTTATTCCAGTGCGCCACTCAGCGACGATCTCAATACCAACCTCAACGATGCCAACGTCGATCACGCTTACATCGCCGGGGATGCCGAGTCCCCCAGCGTTTTTGTTTTCCTAGAGAACCAGCCAATTCGCTACCTGCAAATTCAGGGCAGTACCTGGGGCTTCGTCACCCTCGCCGAAGTCGACATCCGGGGTTGCGATCTGACCAGCTCGGGGGAAGACAGCACCCCGCCCAGCGTCACAATCAGTACGCCCCTTACCGTAGTGGATAGCATCTTTGAGCTCAACGTTATCTTTTCCGAGGCCGTTACCGACTTTGACATCGACGACCTCGATTTGGGTAATGCCATGGCCATCGGCTTTACCGGTGGGCCCATTGGCTACACCGTGCAGGTTGATCCCATTGGCAGCCCGGTACTGCTTTCCGTGATGGCCAGTAGCTGCACGGATTACTCGGGCAATGGCAACTTGACATCCAACGAATTGGAATTGCTCTACAACGACCCGGCTAGTGCCCCCGTCAACGTAGCCCTACAAAAAACGGCTACCCAAAGTTCTAGCCAAGGACCACTCGGCACCGCTTCCAATGCCGTCGATGGCAACACTCAGGGGGATTACTACCACCCGGATCAATCGGTGAGCAGTACGGACTACCAGGAGGACCAGTGGTGGGAGGTAGACCTGGACAGTATCTACGACTTGGCCACCATCCAGTTGTACAACCAGACTAACGGCAACTCAACCAATAACTTCTACGTCTTTGCCTCGGACGTACCGTTTACCGCTACCGACATCAACGCCACCATTAACCAAAGCGGCGTTACACATTTTTACACCGCCGGAGCTATGGGTTCGCCTACTACCCTATCCCTCAACCGAACGGCGCGCTACATCCGCGTACAGACCGATGGTTGGGGCTTTACCACCCTGGCGGAATTCGAGGCTTACCCGAACCGACCCACTCGGGGAGGACCAGACATCAACACCTACCACCAGCCCCGTAAAAAGTTGGATGGAAGCTTTGTGACCATTCCCAATCGAACGATTTTTCTAAAGTACATTGAAGACTACGCCATCGCCACTGGCGTCAACGATAAACTGCGCGTGAAGATTTATGACACTGCCTACAGGCTACGTACCAGCAGCACCCTGACCAACCACTACGGTGTCAACTGGTTCCGCATTCGACCCAGATACTTGCTACCCGACGAGTACTACATCCTCGAACTGACGGGAGGGAACAAGGAGGAAAAATATTACCTGCGCTTTATCTACGAAGATTAGCCTTTTTAAAAGATTAGACTAAAACCAAGTTTTATTTATACTGACAATTCACGATGTTATGAAGGTTTCTTTTTTCCTCGGAATCGGCCTCACCCTTTGCTTGTATTGCTTGCTTGGTGAGCGCCCCCTCCCTCCCGATCAGTTGATGACCTACCTCCAAACGCCCGAGCATGGCTTGCGCAAAAGTCGACAGGTGGGGCCACTACGGGTCGACCTACAGTACCAACCCACCGCCATGGTCATCGCCAACGAACTGCGCCAAAAGCAAATCGAACGCAGCCAATTCGAGACGCGGGCCCAACAGCTGGAAGGCCTACAATACTACCGGCTTCGCCTGAGTGTCGATGAGGTGGGAAGCGATATCACGACTTACGAACTACGAGATGCGCAAGAAGAACAGGAGCGGCTGTACTACTATTCTTTTAAGATGCGCGACGACATCCGCTTGGTCGATGGAGGCGACACCTTGGCTCCCGTTCTCTACCACTTCGAGCGTTCCTACGACCTGGCCGCCCACCGTACCTTCGTCCTGGCTTTCGAATGCCCCCCAAGCAAAAGCACGACCACCAAGACCTTTATCCTCGAACCGGAATACTTTCTTACCGGAGCGATCAAACTAAAAATCAAAGCCGAAGACATCCAAAACATACCTACTCTAAAACTCCTATAATAATGCAACAACACCAGCTTCCCCTGTTGCGAAAGACCGCCCTTTCGCTGGCCATTCTTATGCTCTATCAGAGCTTCTTTCCCACGATCTCCTGGGCGCTCACTTCGGGTCCGACCCCACCGGAGGTGCAGAGTTTTGAAGCTGTGGGCAGTACCCAAATGGTCGATCTCTTTTCGGGAGATTTCACCTACAACATTCCGTTGATTGAAATACCGGGTGCCAATGGCGGTTATCCGATCAACCTGTTTTACAACTCCGTCACCAATGCCGAAGAGGAAGCCACCATGGTGGGCCTGGGTTGGAACTTAGGTATCGGAGCACTCACCAATCAAGTGCGGGGTTTGCCCGATGCGTTCAATGGCGACCGCATCCGACGTAAACTCAACCTCAAAGACAACTGGACCATCGGCGTCAGTACGGGTTTGAATTTTGAATTTTGGGGTGGCGACGAGGACGAGGGCACGGGGGATGGGAGCGAACAAACGCAAAACTCCAGCAGCAATGCCCAAACCGCCAATATCTTTCAACCCTCACTGTCTTTGGGCATCAAGTTGATGTACAATAATTACAAGGGCTTTGGTTACAGCATCGATCCCAATTTGAGTTTGCGGATGGGTAAGAAAAAGAGTAGTGGCAAGAGTCTGGCGCTGGACGCCAACTTTGGGTTCAGCCTCAATTCCTTGGAAGGGGCCAGTTTTAATGCGGGACTGGACCTGGCTACGGTAGAGGGGCAGGACGCCACCGAGGCGGAGACCGGACTGATCGGCGGCGGTATGGGCATCAGTATGAGCGGGCGGGAAGGACTACGCAGCCTGTCCGTTGGGGTGGCCTTCCGTCGCGACGTCAGCAAACAACGCCAAAACAAAAAACGCTACAAAGGCTACGTCGGTGCCCAGGGAGGTTTTAGGTACAGCTTTGCCAACTCCAGTTATACCCCACGCATCGACATGCCTTTCGGTGGGACGAATGTATCGATCAACGCCAAATTGGGTACCGACGTGGCGGGCATCTTTGCCAGCGGAACGGTGGGGGGCTATTATTCGGAGCAGTGGCTCAAGGATCAAAACAAATGGGTGGATGCCCCCGCCTACGGCTTCCTCCACAGCGAAAAATTTAACTACGACAACGGCTACCAACGCGAACGGGCCCTACTCGATTTTAACCGCGAAAAGGATGGCATCATCTACCACGAACAGCCCAACCTGGCCGTACCGATCGCCTCCCCGGATATCCTCTCGGTGTCGGGTCACGGCGTGGGGGGCTCCTACCGCCCCTACCGCTCCGACCTCGGTGGTGTCTTTTCCGACCCTGAGGTCAAGTCCAACAATGCTGGTGGTGCCTTCGGCATCGACTTCGGTAGCTCGGGCATCTTTACTCACTTTGGCGCCAACCTCAACGTCAATTTCTCCAAAAACGAATCCATCCGCCCCTTTGATGCGATCGACGGATACGGCTTTCAAGCAAAAGTGCTGGGCGATGATTACGAACCTTACTACTACGCTTCGGTCGGGGAAATGACGGCGGATACGCGGGGGGAAAATATCAAAAATGCCATGGGTGGCGATGCGCCCCTGCGCGTGAATCGCGACGGGCTCAACTTTGGCGACCACTACGAGTTTGGTAGCGGTACCGAGCTGCAGGGCACCCAGAGTCGCCGCAACGATGGCGAGCGCAAAACGCGGAACAGCTCCATCCAGCCGATCACCAACGGCGAATTGGTTAGCGAAAACGGGCTGATCCTACTGCCGGAATACCGCGTCGACTATTTTGACTTTACCAATCAAAACAATCAGCCCATCGTCGACTACGACCAGCCCAATACCTTGCTCGCCCTCCAACGGGATGCAGACAAAGCCAGTCACCTGGCCGGTTACACCGTTGTCAACGACGGTGGGGCCCGT
>CALCCH010000143.1 GCA_937899855.1 uncultured Saprospirales bacterium
CTATTCTAATTATTGCTATGATGATCTTGAAACATCTTTTAATCTGCAAGACAAACAGCCCCAATCTCTGTGAACCAATCTCATCCTTTTTCTTTCTAATGGCGCCCAACAAACCAATATCCAAACTATTGCGACTACAAGGCCTCTATGTCAATCCGATCCAAAGGACTCTCAATCCCCTTCAAATTGTTCTGCGCCACGTGAGTGTAAATCACCGTCGTCTCAATCCGACTGTGCCCCAAGAGCTCCTGAATGTACCGAATGTCTACCCCCGCCTCCAACAAATGCGTCGCAAAGGAATGCCGCAGGGTGTGCAGCGTCGCAAAAGCCCCTACCCCTGCCTTCCGCGTCGCCCGCCGGAAAATCTGCTGGACACTACTCGCGCTGTAGGGCCCACACATCTGTCCCTCAAACAAACAGTACCGAGGCTGGTAAGCCGCCAAGTAAGACTCCAAAATAGTCAAAAAATGTCGAGATAACAAAGTGTACAAATCTTTTTTATTTTTCCCGCCCCGTACGAATACCTTTTGCTGCCCCAGCATCACATCCTCCACCCGCAACCGCAATACCTCCCCCAAGCGCAGGCCTCCCGAATAAATGGCCATCAAAATGGTTCGGTGCTTCATGTTGGCAACGGCCCTCAGAATCTGCCCAACTTCCTCCTGCGACAATACCTGTGGCAAACTCTTCTTTGGCTTGGGCCGGGGAAGGGCATACAGCGTACGCGGCCGTCCCAAGACCTTCTCGTAGTAGCACTTGATGGCGTTAATGATCTGATTCTGAGCGGATTCCGAAAGGCGGTCCTCCTTCACCCGCTGGTAGAGGTAGCCCTCAATGTCCGCTTTGGAAAGGTCGCGGGGATCTTGGTCGTTGAAGTACCACAGGAATTTGGTGAAACACGATTTGTAAGCCTTCAAAGTCGCCGGACTGTACTGCTTCAGCCGAATCCAGCGCTCCAGGTCATCAAGCACCTGGGCGTAACGGGGCAGCGCCTTTTCGGCAGGGGGAGCGGAGGTACCATCGGGGCTTAAAGCCTGCTTAAAGGTTTGGGGGGGATAGCGACCTGGGTCAAAAGCCAGTTCGAGCGCAGGGCCAAAGTGTCTCCGCAGGGCTGGGAGGGTATTGGGGAAATACAACAGAGAATAATGCCCTTCTCCGTGTTGGAATACGCCCGGCATGCGCTGTAATGCTGCCTGCCACGAAGCGGCGGATGCGGGTACGAAGACTTGTAAACGGTGTGGAAACTGCGAAAAAATACGGAGGGATACTTTCATAGTTTATGGTCTTTTTGCGTAGAAATATACAAATGCACCCTCTTTTAATCAACTAATAATCAGTTAGTTATAAAAATAAGCGTATTAACGGTTAAGTAAACGTTTATTGACCGTTGAGGCGTCGCCAAAAATGGTTTCTTAAACTTGCCCAGCGATCCTCCACCCGTCAGGTGGCCTCGGCCAAAATAACTTCGGCCAGAAAATAGAGGACACCAAGGCATATTTTCCAACCTACCGTAGCGCATTTATTGGAACAACTTAATACCTTCAGCCAACAAAATATATTTGATATGAACAAAAAAGCCTGCCCCATCTGCGCCAAGCCCATCGTCGGCAGATCCGATAAGAAGTTTTGTAGCCTGGCTTGTAAAAACAAATTCCACCACCCCGCTCAAAACCAGCAAGGGAATCTGGTCAAGACGGTCAACCGCTTCCTGCTGCAAAATTTCCAGATTATGGAGGGCATCTTCCGAGAGGAAAAGAAAAACAAACTGATGATCCCCCGTATGGTACTCGACCAAATGGGCTTTCACTTTAATTACTGCACGGGCTGCTACCTCAATCGGCAGGGCAAGCTCTATCACTACGTGTACAATTACGCATGGATGGCCTTTTCCAATCAGGAATTGATGCTGCTGCGCCAGCGAAAATCCCCCTAGCCAAACGGGCACACCACGTTCTACCCACAGGTCAATAATCGACCGCATATTTAGTACGTTATTAGGGATAGTTTTTATAATTTGGTTTGGAGCCTAGGGACAGTGGCCATCGGAAAGGGAACGGCATCAAAAAATAACGCTTGTACACAACGATTCCCAAGCCCCAAAGCGCCGACGCCCGCTCGACCAAGCAACCTTAACGTATTTTTAACGGAAAAACAATTTCCAAATTTCCGAGCAAGAAAAACCTAAAAATGACCAACAAAAGCCTCCATCCGTTTCACCTCCTCATCTGCCTTTCCATGTTGTTTTCCAACTCCTCGCTTGCCCAGATTACGGATTGGCAAGTGGACCCCACCAACACGACGCAGTATCAAGTTCCCCGCGGCTGGAAAGTGAATGTGAGCCAGGAACAGGGGGTCTACGTGTGGCAGGCCATGGAGGATCCCACCAATCCACTCGGGGCCGACATCAGCGTGTTGACCATGCAAGATTTCCCCAATAGCAGCCCCACGTTTTTTATCAACCAGCTGGAAAGTACCATCCAGGGATTTCAGATTTTGGAAACCAAACAAGTATCTTCCGATGAGTACCATTACCAAGCCTCGGGGAAAATGGAAGGGGCCCAAATAAGCTGTAATTTGATCTTCCTCCGGGATAGAAACAGCCAATTTCTATACCTGGCTTCTTTTTCCGCAAAGCAACAACACTACCAGCGCCTGGGAGGTCCCACCATCCTCTATCGGGCCCTGCAACGGATCAATCCCTTTGCCACCGACGCAGCTCCCCCGGTGGCCCCAGCACCAGCCCCCAGTGGGAATACGGATGTCTGGAACATGCAGAGCTTGGAAGCCCAAAACTACCTGAGAACTCAGGGACTTGCACCGCAAAAAAATGCCCTCCTCGGGGAATGGCTACAGGCATTTTCCTACCAAACCGGTACCGCAGCTCAGGATATCGTCTCCGGCCAGATCTCTTTTGGGGAAAGGGGATACGGACATTTGCTGACCTTCAAAGCGGACGACACCTACCAACTGACCTACAAGTACAATAGCGTCAGCCAAGGCTGTAAGTACCAAGCTGATTTTTTTGAAAAAGGCCGCTTTAGCATCCAAGGCCAGCAGGTTGTTTTGTACCCTAGCCGATACGAAGGGACTTACAACATTTGCAACAAAGTGAGCCCGGAGACCAATACCAATCCCCCCACCCGGTATTTCGACCTGTACCTCGACCAAGAAGGAAAACGGCTGCTGGTCATCGGACCAGCCCTGGAGTACAGCATCAGCTCCGAGACGGATGCCAACGGGAACAATTACATTCAGGAGGGCTTTAACAAAACACAGTAATTGGATGGCTATACTTAATGGGTGAAGACCCTACCCCGCCGCTCCGCGACTTCTCCTGGCCCCATCTATACTCTACAGTGGACTCCCTACCTACCAAGCACCCCAAAATGCCATTGCCGGCGATAGCGGGATTACAAAAATTTGCCAAAAAATGAACCTCCCAGCCATTTGTGTTTAAATACTTGTAGACAACAAAACGCAACTATTGATCAAGTACTTCAAACCACATCTGCTGTATGAAAAGAATAACCATATTTATCCTGTTACTATTTTGTTTAGGTGGCTGTAAAGAGCAAAATAGAATTCGAAAAAACGCAAATAAGGTGCAAACAGATAGGCACCTAGCCCAGGAAAAAGATACCTATCGCCAAACGATCGCAAAACTCAATAAAGACTTTTTCAAGAATTACTATCAAATAGAAAAAGTAGTACTAGATAAGCTAGCAAAAGACGGCTCAGAATATTTTATCCAAAACAATTGTTTCGACCTCTTGGGGAAGTTTGAATCAACTTTAGCCTTGTTTTGTCAAATTTGTGAGGAACTAAATATTAACAATACGGGTGGTTTGCTAACCTCCTACCTCCACTTAAATGATACTACAAATGTTAAAAGGCAATACGAACGCATGCAGCATGACGAAAATGCCTTTATCTATAAAGAATTTCACAATTATGAAGATGCTGGAAAAACCTTAGAAAGCAAGTACCTATCCATAAAGTATGACAAACGAGTGGAAGCATTTGCGAATGCCGTTTTTACACACGCTGATGATATCGAATCATTTATGAGCCAAGAATGGGGTGGTTTATTGCCTCCCAAAATAAGGGTGATGCTACTTTATTCCGACGGCCCCGGCCCCTACAATCCCAATTTGAATGAGACCTTTCTGCCCGTAAAATCCAAGCCAATCGATGGTAGTTTAGAGGTCGCGGGATACATTGTACACGAAACATTTCATTTGGTGAATACCAATTTATTAGCACAGAAGTGCAAATTTGCAATAGATCCTGGAATGAACTCCTTTAAATAATAAGAAGCAGGGGCGGCCCAACTCATTGAGAGCAAATTTATGGGTACGTACCATCAACGCCGAGTAGGAGTTGACGAATACGCAAAAACAATAGCCCTGTCCAACTCCTTCGATTTTAAGGACCTAAAAACCAATTGGTTTGCGCTATTTTCCAGTCCGGATGTACACATCTATTATTTAGCGTTCTCCTTTGCCTATTTTCTGGAAGCGCAATATGGCGCAGAAAAATACCAGACTCTTTTTTTACCCACTGCCGAAATTGCGGAGGAGAGTTGGCTAGCATATGTTGAGCGGTATTTTGGGTCAAGTGTCGATGAATTGATGGAAGAGTGGAAAGAAACATTAGTACAACAGTCTTCAAATGATAAGTAGATGGTGTCCTATCAATACCCACAAACAAAAGAATGGAAGCCATCCCAAAAATATCCTTCAGGCTACGTTAGGGTCATTTGTGCCCCCGCCGCAGCTCAAATCAACGAAGGAGATTGACGCAAATAAAGGATACTGTTGAGTTGTGGTGCATTAAAAAGAAAAATGAAAAGACCAATTAAAATACTACTACTAGGACTCTGTGTTCTACAAATGATTGCAGTTCAAGGCCAAAGTACTGAATTGGATACAGTTTTTGTTAAAAGAACGGTGGGGGTAAATGAATTTGAAATAGATACTTTATTTATTCCAAGTGGACGTAGTTCAAAACAAGTCCTGGCAGGAACTACTTTTCTACCGTACTCAGACAAAATGATTGGACTTTTAAATAACGGATTATCACCGATAAGTCTCGAAGTAGTGGAGGAATGTGATCGTAGTGTTGACCCCAGAACTTTTGATGACTACCCGAAATTCTTAAATGTTTGGAGAGGTAAGAACGAATTGACAATTGATGTTTCGGTTGTAGCAAATTGTTGTCATAACTTTCTCGGAGAGGCAGAAGTAGTTGGGAGTGATACTTTGAATTTAGTTTACACCGCTTATGGCGGATTTTGCTCTTGTAATTGCTGTTTTACATTGAGATACAAATTCAATACGAAAATGGAAGCAAATTATCAAATCTTAAAGTTTGTAACAATCAATAGTAATGAAACTGTTGGACAGATACCAGCAACAGAATAAAAACGACACCCCAACAGTTAGTACCATTTCCCTCATTAAACGAATCTACGTACTGCAAAAAAGAGTGATCCTGCTCATGAGTTCCTCTGCTGTAGAACGTTACCATCATTTTGTCGAAACGTACCCCGATATTGTAAAACGAGTTCCTCAAAGAATGGTTGCCTCTTACATTGGTGTAACTCTTGAAAAGCTTAATCGCAATGCCACAAAGCTTGTGGACAGTTTTCATTTTCTTCAGTTAACTGTAGTGCCAAAAATCACTCTACCGCCAATCGATTGTGTACCAAATCTAGCGTCAGCCGTTGGTGGCCCGTTCCAATGATGAGATCGATGACCTCCCCATCGAGTTTTAAGTCAAAGCCCTCCATATAATCCGCTACGCCCAGATCGAATTCCGAAGCCCCCACCAGCAAGGGAACGGTGTAGACATGGTAGGCATAGTTCCCGTACTTTTTTTCCTCCTTTTGGGTGTAGCGGTCCTCGTAAAAACTGCGGTTTAAAATATCCACCGGCGAGCCCGTATCAAAGAGCGCGCTAAGGGGCTCCTGGTCGAGGTACAGGACCGTGATGGGTTTGGAATCAAAAAAGAAAAAGGGCTGGGGCTGCTGCATCTCTAGGGCCTCCTTCGACAGGGTCAACTCCTTCGTTTCCCAGTCAAAGCGGACGTAGTCAATGAGCCCAACGAGGATGTCGATGCCCATAAATACGTCGTACTTTTGCTGCGATGCAAACTGTCCGTCCTCCTGGACGTCAACCGTGTATTGAGCGGGCAAATTACTCAGCTCAATGCCCCCAAAATTGATGCGATCGATAACGGTGGGACTCGTCGTGGATACGCGTTTGAAAGCCGGCATGTAGGACGTACCGGTGATACTGGTATCGGTGGGCAAGTCGTACTTCTCCACCAAATGCTTGGAAATGGATATTCCGTGCCCACCGGTATCAAACAGGACCCGTAGCGTGTCCGCTCCCCGCGTTGCCAGGAACAGGTTTCGCTCCAGGGGCAGTACCGCGGCATCACCGCCCTTAAAGTTGGCGCTTGGCTTACCGTATTTTTGATAAAAATCCCAAGCCCAAATATCAAGCCCCTCCTGCTGGAGGGCTTTCTTTCGATGGGCATACTGAAAGGCGTTGGCTAAAAATTGTGCCTTGGGGGGAGCCTCCGTTTGCGTCAGCAGCAACTGGTAAGCCCTTTCGTAATCTCCGTTACAATAGGCGGTAAACCAATCCGGTTTTTCTTCGCCTTCATTGCCTAGGTAGAGTTCTTGTACGCTTCTTTGGGCGGATAGGCCCAAGGCCGCGAGACAGAGGAGGAGGCTTGGAATTAACTTTATCATTTTTTATGGTTTTTGCTTTATTCAAAAGTCAAGATAAACTTTTCTCGCTGCAGTTCCTCGGGTCGCTCCATTCCAGTTTCGTACTGGCTCGCCGCGAAAACGACGTAGATGTCTTGGTTGATTTTTTCAATGGGATAGGCGTACTCTGACGCACTGAAATCTCGGGCATCCCTTTTATCCAAATCGTAAATGTTTTCAACGGTCACTTGGGCGTAGGTCACACCATTTTCCACCTTCACCCCCTTGTCCAATCGGCGCCAATCCGAATCTTCTTGGTAGAACCAATGAAATTGGTAATCGCCATCGCCAACGTAAATGTCTTTGTTTTCGTTGTATTTATCTTCATTCCCCGTTTTTACCGCCACGAACCTACAATCTATAAAATACCGGTCGTCCTCACATTGATAGATGTTTTTGTCCGCAGGATAATCAAAGTAGTACTTCCCCCACGAATTAGAGACATCAATCCCCGTTACCTTGTACAGGGTCAGTTGGTACACAAAGGGGCGCTTTTCTAAGGTAAGTACGCCATTTTTTTCTTTGACCACCTTTCCATCCTGGACGATTTCTACTTTGAAGTATGCCTCACCCTCCGCTTTGTTGATTTTGATCAAGCGGCAGGAGGACAGTAGCAGGGTCAATAATACGAAGAGTTGAAATTTATTCATATTGGTTTGAGTTATGTCTTACCCATGGAGGGCTTGGCGGATGCCGAGGATACAACCCCCTTTACTTCCCATTCTCCTCCAACCATTCCAAAGCAAAGCCATTGACCTCCCCCAAGCGATCAATCCATTCCTTTTTACCCGATGCATCAACCCGAGTCTCCAGACAAAAATGGTCGCAGTTTGGGAAGACCTTGTAGGTCAGGTTGTCTTTTCCCCGTCTCAAAAACTCCAGCTTGGCGTAGTCCATATTCAGAATACTCTGTCGGTCCGCCCCCCCGGCAACGTACAGGATGGGGATATCGAGCTTTAGCATGTTTTCCAGGGGAGCGTTTAGGGTAAAACTACTCCACTTGTAATACGTTTCCCCAAACCATTCTTTGGTAGTAGAGGTGGGGTCGCGGTAGATTTTTTCAAATTCGGCGTAGAGGGAATCGATGTTCGACTGGGCCTCCTCATTCGATAAATCACCATTTAGGGCGGCCACCCTTTCCTGAAGGATAAAGTCATACAAGTGGTTGAGCGAATTGCCCATCATGGAGATTACGTGGGTCACGCTTTGGTTTTTTACGGCCACCGCCGGAGCCACTTGCGAACCTTCGGAGTACCCCCAAACGATGATGCGGGAACGGTCTACCGACAGTCTTTGCAGGGCATCATCGATGACGCGATCCGCCGCGTTCGTTCGCCAGTCCAAGCTGTAGCGCTCCCGGTATTCCTCATTCGTGGGGTAGTACTTCCGCCCGGATGGGGCGCTCCCAAGGCTGTCGACGAAAGGGATGTTGGGTTTGCTGATGATGATGACGTGGTAATCCTGACTCAGCGATCTAAAATCCAGCGTAGTGCTGGTGGAATAATGCCCATCGGAGCGGGGCCAGTACAGGGGAAAGTTCTTGGAGCCCTGGAGGTAGACGATCAGGGGCTTTTGAGTGCTCAGCGCGTTTTTATAAACGTGGTAGTTGACCAGGCCCAGGGTACTGTCCGCAATGCTGATGGTCTCCCAATTGTCGGTGACCTTTTCGTGTTGCCCGTATGCGAAGGTGGAAAACGCTAGGGTGAGGAGGACTAAAATAAGCGTATTTTTCATGAGCCTGGTGTTTTATCCGCGGTGTGCTGCGGTCGTTTTCCCTCTTCCGGGCGGATCGCTGCGGTTACGTAAGCGGAGTAAGCGTGGTGACGAGCGCCCCACCCCCCGCGGGGCGGCCCGGATGCTAGGACTAGGGCCATTCCCATTGGTTGAGTTTTTCCTTCCGGTTTTCAAAAAGCTGATGTACTTTATCGAGTAGCCAATCTCCCCCAAAAGTCGTGGCCAATTCGTGCGAACCGTATACGACCCAGGTAAAGGTTTGGTCACAAAGAATGGTTTCGTACAAGTCGATATCCAGCAGCTGAATGTCCACTTCGTAGTCGATCCGGTCTTCGGTAACCACAAAGATCTTATCCGTTTGAATCCGCTCCTTGATATGTGCTTCGAGCGCTTGTTGGTCGTCCCACTCCAGGTTATCATTGCTCAGGTAGAGGACGGTTTTTGGGCTTTCGCCCAGCAAGGGGACCCAGGGGTCGCCCGTAAAGTTCCACGTTTCCAGAAGTTGCTTTCTCACCCGGGCGGACTCGGCTTCGGACAGCTTTCTTTCGAACGGGAGGGGTTCGGCCGCTCGAAGTTGCTCGGGGCTTTGCTGGGAAATAAATTCCACGAATTTAGTACATTCATCCCGCATTGCTGCTCGCGCGGTCTTATTGCGCTGGTCGGCCTTTTTGAGGGGATCCTCAGCAGCCCCCAATGAGTCGAGTTCTTCCATACCTATTTTTTTTAGGGCCGCCTGACCAGCTTCAAAGGATTGGAATTCTTTACCCATTAAGGCTAACACTCTTTGCAATAGGGTGTCTAAAATATTGCAACGGGGAAGGAATTGGTAATCGCTTTTTGAATAGGGGTACTGGCCGTTCCCTTCTTGCTGGTACCGATTGGACCAATAAACGTGTCGCTCCAGACAGTATCGTCCCGCCTGCGTTATCAAGGATTCTATTTCAGTCATTTTGTCAGTTTGTCACTAGTACATAGCGCATCGTAGAATTCTTGGTAGTCACTTTGGAGCTGACTAGGGGCGGCTTTCGCCTCCGCATTAGCCGGGGTGGGACCACGCGGTAGGTACGGCAAAATCTACCCCTTATCATTCGGGTAGTCCATACTGGGCGAGCGAGGACCCAAGTGTATAGGCAAAATACTCATAAATTGGCGAGATCACCAGGCGCTTCTCCTTTTTTTTACCGCTAAATCCTCTCCGCATCCTCCATTTGGAAAGTAAGTGCCGATAATACTCCCCCAAAAAAAGAGTGATCTTTTCCCGCGGGAAAAGATCACTCCTTCTTTTACTCCATACCTTGCTCAATTTAACCCGCCACCTCCGCCCAACGCTGATAACCCGCGGATCCTTCCTGCCCGTGCGTGCTGAATAGGTCGGCATTAAACGCCGCGATGGGGGCATCCGCCCGATAGCGTTCTACCAAATCGGGATTGGATACGAAGGGCTTGCCGATACAGATCAAATCCGCTACCCCCGCTTCCAGTCCCGCGATGGCACTTTCCTTTTCGTAGCCGCCATTGATGATAAAGGTGCCCTTAAATTTGGCCTTTAGCCGGGCATCTACATCCGCCGGTACGTTCGAAGCGCCCATGTACAGGGTCCGAATGTGGTGCAGGTAGGCGATTCCCTTGGCAGACAGTTGGTCCACAATGTACTCGTAGTCTTCCGTCAAGCCCTCGTACTGGTCCATGGTGTTGAAAACACCGTAGGGGCTGATGCGCACCCCGGTCCGATCGGCGCCCACCTCCGCAATCACCGCATCCAGTACTTCGAATAGGAAACGGGCGCGATTCTCTACGCTACCGCCGTAATCATCGGTCCGGTGGTTGGCTTGCTTATTGAGGAACTGATTGATCAGGTAGCCATTGGCGGCGTGTACTTCGAAACCATCAAAACCGGCCGCCATCGCATTTCGGGCCGCTACCCGATACTCCTCGACGGCCGCGGTGATGTCCCCCGCCGTCATGGCCTCGGGCACGGGCTGGGCTTGCATCTGCTGCTGATCGGTCCACATCTCACCGGGGCTCGCAATGGCACTGGGCGCCAAAACGCGGCCTCCCGCGGGCAGATTGAGCGGGTGGGATACCCGTCCGGTGTGAAAAACTTGCAGTACGATGGTACCGCCTTTGGCGTGTACCGCATCGGTAACCAATTTCCAACCCTGAACTTGCTCCTGGCTGTAAATACCGGGAATCCGGGGGTAGCCCATCCCGTTGGGCGAAGATCCCGTGGCTTCGGTGATGATGAGGCCCGCCGAAGCCCGCTGGGCGTAGTACTCCGCCATGAGCGCGTTGGGCACCCCATCAATGGCGCGGCTGCGCGTCATCGGAGCCATTACGATTTTGTTTTTCAGGGGCCAGGGACCC
>CALCCH010000144.1 GCA_937899855.1 uncultured Saprospirales bacterium
GGCCACCCAAGCATGGAAAACCACCCGTTCCCGTAACGGGAATGGACTGAGGGTTGCCTCCCCCAGTAAAGGTTTGTGCCATGATTTGTGCTTGGAAGCCTAAAAGAAATAGGGCTATCACTAGACCTATACTTTTAATGTTCACATTTTTCATGAGACTAAAAATTAGAATTAAGAATTGGTTAAAAATTCAATTGTCTTTTCAAATGCAAAGACGAGCATCGTTTTCAATTACTCGGTGAGCAATTGTTCGGCGTAGGCCACGAGGCTGGCCGCTTCCGTTTTGAAGCCGGGCGTGTCGCCCGAGTAAACCATCAAGCCAGAGCTGTGGATAGAAGGCTTCGCTACGGGATAGTTGTCGTGAATGGAGGCATCGACCGAGTTGCCCTCTTCGATGTCATTCATGACCAACAGCAGGTAGTCCTTCTTAAATTTGATGTCCATCAACAAGGTGTTGTTGTTGGTGTTGGACGCTTGATCGTCCAAAACCTTCACCTCACCTTTGATGGCCACCAATGCGTCGTTGGGCGACACATACTGCGCACTGGCGCTACTCATCCCCATCCAGAAAAAAGCGAGAAAGGCCAGTGCCTTTAACGTTGCTTTCCGAGCGCGGAAGAGATTTTGATTCATCTTCTTCATGAGATTAGCAATTTTGATTAAAAAATGAATAGATATAATAAAGAGCCCGCCAAGGGCTAATTATTCCGACGTAAGATTTACTTCAAAACTGGGGAGGCATACCAAGCCCCCTCCGGAGCAAGCCGCGCCTACTCCAGTCGTAAATAGTAAGGTCAGTGTGGGGATCGTCCTCAGCCGAGGACCCACGAACTAGTAAAAAGCAAAAGAGAAAATCAAGAAGGGTGTGGTGTAAACGATACGTTCATAAGATTTTCTTGCTTCGGTTAAAAAATTTTTATCTGTAAGATTCATTTTCTAACTGCAAACGAAAGATCTGTTTTTTCAGTCTCATGGGGGAAGACAAGCAGGCTCTGAGATCGTTGGTGAGTGGAAGTGGTGGGACTTGAATACAAGTGGAGAAAATGAAGTCGCCGGATCACTCTACTCTGGTTTGCGAGATAGTTGGTTTTCCTTTAACTCATTTTATACGGATAACGTGTAAAACTCGTAATGGTCATGTAAGTTTGTTTTTGTAAGCTAAATAGTAAGTGGTTATCAAAAACTTATTGTCCGTAGGACTGCATTTTCGTTCAATGCCCTACAAAGATACAGGAACTGCCGAGGAATTAAATACCCTCGAAAAGGTAATTTTGAACTTATAATTTTTTCCCATATAAATAGGATGAACAAATACAAAATTAAAAATTATATGGAGTGGCCCAGCAAGCTGGCCCACGGGAATAGACAAAGAAAAAAGCCTGAGAAAAGGATGCTTACGTTTGGTTAAAATATTGATCCACGATTCGTTCCCAGGCTTGAATGACATAGTGTTTGTTTTCGTTTTATGAGACCACCCCCAAGGGCGAAAGATTAAAAGTTTCCTTCCGAATGATGCGCGCGAATGTCTTTCAACACCATCATTAAAAACATGACAATCAGTACATTAAGTAGCATTTTTTTTATTATAAATATACTGCAAATACCACAATAAATCTTACCCTCTTCCCGGTATTTATCGTATTGCCCTTTTGTACATGCGGTGGGAAAAGTAGCTTCCTCCATCCAAAGATGGAGGAAGACTTACTGTTAAAACCCTATTATAAAAGAACAAAGAATACGCTTATTCATTAGCCTGTGCCTTACCATTACCCACCGGCGAATCTGATCCATCTTTGGGCCCCCTCCCCCACACCAGCTCCTAATGAAGCAACATCAGGCCCCGGTACAAACGCCCATCATCCCACTCCACGCGGTTGGGCAAATACCCACTCGCCGCCCCCAATTCCGACCGATCCAAGTCGATCTCCTGAGCCCCCGCCGCCCGACTGATCCACCGCTCGTACAACACGCGCCCTCCCCCATCGTACACCGCCAAGCGTCCACTACCCGCCGTCAGAATATCAACGGCAATGGTGGTCCGCTCCCGGAAAGGATTTGGATAGTTGTACACTTCCATTTCCCCCACTACCGGAGCGGCTTCAAAGACGGGCGCCATGGCCTCCACTTCCCTACCGAAGTGCAAGCCCATCGCCAGGGTTCCTATCCCCTCGCGGTAAGCTTCCGCCGCCGTCAAACTGGAATTGATCGCCAATACGTCGCTCAGCTGCCCGTCGACCAAAGCCTCAAACTCCAAATAGCACCAATCTCCTCCCGACCAATCGACCGCATCGACGCTAAACCAACTCGCCGTCAGCTTCCCAGCTTCCAACTGCGTACGCCCAAAATTATCCGTACGGAGTCCCACATCTTCGGCCCCCGCCGCCATTTCCAATCCTCTCCACCGCAATACTTGTGGATCAAAACCAAGGGTGAATTGAAAACCCAGCAAATCATCCAGCACCTCCATCCGCAGGGGCACCCGCACGCGTTCCCCCCGACGAAAGGCGCGATCCGGCGTCGTAAATGCTACGACCTCCCCCACACTCCGATCCGCAGCCGCAGCCGCCGACTTCAGGGGGTTGGCATCCTGACTGACATCCCCGATCTTGATGGCCCGAAAATTTAGGTCCACCAGATCTTGCCCCTGGTTGTTGAGCTCGATCGCCTCGGGAAAAGGAAGCGTAAAGGGATCATCATCGGGAAAGGTATAGTCAGCATCGACGAAGCGCCAAGAAGTATTGACGGGATAAATGGTATCGATAAATAAAATCATTTTTTGCAGCTGGATGATGTCAAAAGTATTGATGCGTTGGTTGTTATCGACGTCAGCCGCAATTTTTTCGTAAGGCGAAGTAATGCGCCGCATACCAATCAGGTGCCGACTGATCAAAATCAAATCGATGGTCGAGACCCCATTGTCCGCATCGACCAGCTTGCTGGGTTTAATCGTATAGTTACCGCCAATCGGCAGGTTTT
>CALCCH010000145.1 GCA_937899855.1 uncultured Saprospirales bacterium
CCGTTTTTCGTAAAAAACTTCTCTTTGCTGCTCCATCAGTGTCAATGAACTTCTTTTGAACCGTGGCTTTGGTCCAATCCCGCAGGACCTTTCCGCCGCTTGGGCTCCTTATCTTTTCGGTGTTAAACCGTGGATATTGCTATCGCTTAATTGCCTATCTTTAAAGGCGACTGCAAAGGTAAGTACTTATTTTTTTCTACGCAAGCTTTTCAACACTTTTTCAAAAATAAAACAAGGCACTTTTACAGGCGGTGAGAAGGTGATTTTCGCGTTTGAATAATCGTTCTCTCGAAAGGCGGGTGCAAAGATAGATCAAAACTTTTTAAAAAGAAATACTTTGAAAAATATTTTCTGCTTTTTTATCCCAGCCCCAATTTGCCCCAAACTTCGCGAGGGAGTGCTGGCATTCTGTAGGCAAAAAACCTATTTTTGTTTCCATAACACCATCGTGCGCTACTCCGCTAGTGCGCATTACCTCATTTTTCGAATAGCTCTCATTAATGAATCTAACATCAGTTGATCAGATTAAGAAGCAAAACTTTTGTTCTGGCCCGGCCATCCTGCCCGCCCCCGTCATCGCGGAAGCCGCCGCTGCCGCCGCCGATTGGAACGGCAGCGGCCTATCCATACTCGAAATCTCCCACCGGAGTAAGGAATTTGTCGCCGTCATGGAAGAAGCCGAAAGCCTTACCCGCGAATTGCTCCAAGTCAGTGACGATTACGCCGTCCTCTTTCTCACCGGTGGCGCCAGCAGTCAATTTTACATGACCGCCCACAACCTGCTCGGCGAAAACGACCGCGCCTATTACGTCAATACCGGCACCTGGTCGACCAAAGCCATCAAGGAGGCCAAGCTCTACGGCCAAGTAGTCGAGGTCGCCTCCTCCGCCGATACCAATTTCTCCTACATCCCCAAGGGTTACGATATTCCCGCGGATGCCCGCTACCTCCACCTCACCAGCAACAATACCATCTTCGGTACCCAGTACCAGCAGTTTCCCGACGTATCGGTTCCCATCGTCAGTGACATGTCCTCGGATATCTTCAGTCGCCCCTTTGACGTCAACCGCTTTGGCCTCATCTACGCCGGAGCGCAAAAGAACCTCGGCCCCGCCGGCGTAACGCTGGTCCTCGTCCGCAAAGATCTGTTGGGTAAGGTGAATCGCGACATCCCCACCATGCTCAACTACGAGACCCACATCAAGAAGGGCTCGGCCTTTAATACCCCTCCCGTTTACCCCATCTTCGTATCCATGCTGACCATGCGCTGGATCAAGCAACACGGTGGCGTAGCGGCCATGGCCGAACGCAACGAAGCCAAGGCCGATCTGATCTATCAGGAGATCGACCGCAATCCGCTCTTTGTGGGTGCGGCCGCCAAGGAAGACCGCTCGCGGATGAATGCGACCTTCGTCATGCACCATACCGATCTGGAGGGGGCCTTCCTCGAAGCCGCCACCAATGCAGGTTGTGTAGGCATCAAGGGGCACCGCTCCGTGGGAGGCTTCCGTGCCTCCATCTACAACGCCATGCCGATCGAAGGGGTCCAAACCCTGGTCGACGTCATGCAGGAATTTGCCCGGCAACACGCCTAGGGCTCCCTTTTTCCAACCGTAAGCATTTCCGTCGTCCCAATTGGTCTACGGAAATGCTTTTTTTATGGATTCCCAGCACCCCGTATGAAAAAAGCGCAAAAAACGCTACTCGACATCGACGGCCGTCAGGTCCCCGCCCGCATCTACCGCGAATGGCGCAAAAACGTCCGGGCGAGCATCGGCAAAACCGAGGCCATCCTGCGGCTCCCCCACGGGATCGGGCCGGAGGAGGAACAGCGCTTTTTTCAGTGGTTCCACAATTACGTCCGCGATCAGGTCGCCAACAACCCGGAGATCGAAAGCCGCTTTTTCGGTCGGGGCTACCACAATGGCGATCTCCTCCAAGTGGGTGCGCGGCAGTACCGCCTGCGCCTGCTCTACACCAAGCGCAAAAACCACCGGGCCCAGTTGCGCAACTCGGTGATTACCCTCGAACTGGCCGATTCCGACCTCGAAACCCACCGCCAAAAAGCCATCAAACACCTCCTTAGCCGAACCGTCGGCAAAGATTTTCTCCCCGAAATCACCCGCCGCGTCATGGAGCTCAACGAATTGCATTTCCGCCAGCCCATCAACAGCGTCCGCCTCAAGTCCAACTCCAGCAATTGGGGCAGCTGCTCCTCGGCCAGCAACCTCAATCTCTCCACACGCCTCCTCTTTGCCCCCCAGCCCGTGATCGACTACGTCATCATCCACGAACTGGCGCATTTGATCGAGCTCAACCACTCTTCCCGCTTCTGGAAACTCGTGGAAACGGCCATGCCCAACTACCGCGAGATGGAACGCTGGCTCAAGGAGAACGGCCCGCAATGTGATTTCTAAAGGAAGTACGCAACCACGCGTTAGGACAAAGCCGCTAGTTTTTCCAACAACCACTCGCGTTCGACCAGGGCCTTGGTCGCTGCCATCTTGCCCCGAATCGACTCGATCTTTTTGGTATTGTAACGCGTTCCCGAGTTGCAAATCTGCCGGAGGAAATTGATAAAATGGTTGTTGCCCTCGCGGTGGACGATGGGGAGGGCTTTTTTGGACAGGCGAAAAATGTACACCTTAAACGCGTCCATCTTGGATTCGAGGATGGGGGAAAATTGCTCGTAATACACCTTGAGCTCGAGCCGCTTGATCGCAATCTTGTAGTAATTGTCCTCACTGTACCACTCCAAGGTATCGAGTACCCGATCGTAGTGCCCACGGGCGAAGTGGTAATTGGCCAAATTGTAATAATAGACCTCGTCGGGATACTGCGTACCCACGATGCGTCCGCGATAATCGTCGAGAAACTGGCGAACCCATTCGAAGTCACCGACCTTGAGCCCGAAGGTGACCAGGTTTTTGATGATACCGGGTTGTAGCCCGCCCCGGCGGAAAAGGTAGCCCCGTTCGAGGTGCTGGCGGTAGAGTTGGAAAAGGTAGTCGATGGAAATGCCTTCGCTGAGGTTGTAGGCGCGGACGCAATAGCTACGGTAGATCGCCTCGATGCTGATGAGCTGGTAAAAAGGCAGCTGGTGGCCGTGGGCGTCGAGCAGTTCGCGCAGCTTGTTGCGGGCGGCGGCGGTGCGGTCTTGCCGAAGTAGGCGGTAGAGCTGGGCGTAGAGGGCGACGATGGGAATGCGGGCCTCGTAGTCGCGCTCGATGAGGGGGAGTAGGGCTTCGAGGGTTTGCAAGCTTTCCTGGACCTTGAGGGGGACGTGGTTGCTGTCCTGGGCCAGCATCCAGCAGGCAAATTCCAGCTTGGCGACCAGGTAGAATACGTCCAGGCTCCGGTGGGTCTTGAGCAGGTTGAGGTCTTCTTTGCGTTGGTTATAGAGGCTGGAAAACTCGGAGATCCGTCGGTTGATGAGGTATTCGGTGTAGTAAAAATCCTTTTCGCGCTGCTCGACTTTTTTCTGCAGCTGCTGCAATTGTTGGATGCTCTGCCAGAAGTAGGTATCCAGGGAGCGGTCCTGGTAGTACTGTGATTCGAGTAGCAATTGTTCGCGCTTCTTGTGGTCCACATTCCCGTATTCGTGGGCGATAAAGCTGCGGAGGACCTGGAGCAGGCGGGTCATGATTTTATTCAACTTCTCAACGGAAAAGGTTTCGTCGGGGAAGAGTTTGGCGAAGGTCCGGGTTTTCTCCAGGTCGGGGTGCGCGTAGTCGGGGTGGTGGGGACGCAGCCACTCGAAGAGCTGTAAGATTTTTTGTTTCTGTTTGACTTCCACCAAATAGGGATGGCGGATATAGTTTTCCAATCGGCGAAGGTCCTTGCGGTCCAAGCTGCGCAACAAGTGAATCATTTTACTCGAGTGCATGACGCTTCTATTTGGAGATTTGGAAATTGGGTACCCCCAAATATAAAAATGAGGTGGACAAGGGCTAAAAAAATGTAATAAAACAATTGAAGGTGGTCCGCCACAGGATTTGTAAATTGTAGAGACCAATCTTTTTACCACCAAAACAAGTTCTGATGAAACGAATCTACCTCCCCCTGGTCACGGCGCTATTTTCCCTGGCTTTGCTGCTCCCCCAGCCCACTCGTGCCCTGTCCTACTACCAACTAGACGGCCAAAACCTCCCCATCGTTGCCGACGACATCTCCCGAAAGTTTGGGACCCCCTACGCCACCGTCCTCGACTACCTGGGGGAGCAAGTCAGCTACCTGCCCATCAGTGCCGACGTCCCCCCACCCCGCGATTTTGAAATCAGCTCCAAAAACAAACGCCACATCCAGTTCAGCTGGGCCGAACAGTCCGGTCAGGAACTCAACCACCGCAGCAACATTAGCCTTTTGAGCGCCCAAAGCAGCGTCATCGAAACCACGGAATCCTACATCGACCTCCTGCTGCCCGAGGGCTATCAGTACCACATCTACACCTTTGCGAGCTCCAAAAATAGAATCCAGAGCATCATCCAAATCTTTATCGTCGACCGCGATGCCTTTCTGACCGGAGGCGGCCCCCGGCCCTCTCCCGGTACGAGTGACCGCTTTCAGCTCCCCGGCAGTGTCTTCCCCAATCCGGCCAGCGAGCGCAGCACCCTGCGTCTCGAACTGGCCAGCCAGCAAGAAATCGCGGTAGAAGTGTACTCCCCTGCCGGGCAGTCGCTCCTCCAGCCCTTCCGGGGACGGCTCGATCGCGGCCGTCACGAAATTCCCCTCGACTTATCGACCCTACCCGCGGGTTGGTACGTCCTTCGGCTGCAAACGGCTACGGGACCATCACAAATGCTCCTGATCCGCGGCGAATAATACCTCAGGCAATACACCGTCAGCAAATATTTGGTCGGCAGCGATTCTCCTTTGCGGGGAGTCGCTGCGTTTTTTTAGCACCTTTTACAAGCGGGACTTGAGGGTCAATTTTGTAATGGAAATCCTGGTATCAAGCCCCGAACTTGTTTCCGAAAACCAAGTTCGCGAAGATTTAGTCCACCGCTGTACTGCAGACAGCTCAATTACCCTCAATGATTATGAAAAATCGAATCCTATTCGCCAGCCTCTTTCTGCTGGGGGGTCTCCTGATCACGGCCTGCGAAAAGGAGGTACTCCATCCCGAAGCCCGGATGGAGGCTTCTTCCACCATCCAAGCCCGATCCGCCATCGATACCATCATCCAGCTCGGTCCCGATCTGATTTCCCGCATCGTCACCGACGTTACGGCCACCACCACCAATTGTGGCCCCAGCCTCCCCGACGTGAGTTGCTATGGCCAACACAATTTTACGGCAACGGCCATCGTCACCAACATTGGTGAAATCAACGTTCCCGCTGGAACCCTCGAGATCCAGTGGCGGATCGATGGGGGCAGTCCGCAGCTCCAAATCCTCAACCACAATGGCATCCCCGCCGGACAGTCGGTACGCATTACGCGGCCCTTCTTCCTCGGACCTTGCGACTGTGGCGCGCCCCCACCGATGCTCTTCCAGAACATCATCTTTACCGTACTAGCCGATCCAAACGATCAAATCGCCGAGAAGAAGGAAAACAACAACCTTTTCCGCTACCGCGCCTGCAACGGTTGTTGATACAAGAAAGATACTAGAAGCCATCTCAAAATGTTTTTGCCGGCGAGGGAGTGGTCATTTACGTCC
>CALCCH010000146.1 GCA_937899855.1 uncultured Saprospirales bacterium
GATGTCCTTGATGTCGACGATGATGCCGGCGCTCTTGTCTACGTATTGAAAGGCACCGTCCTGAATGTCAAATTCCTGGAGTTGGATCACAAAATTGGTGGCTTCCGCTGCCGGGTTGTCCGTCACCGCCGCCGTTTCGGAGGCTTTGACGATGTCGTAGTTGACCCGCCCGTTGGGTAGCACGAGCAGATTGACGAGCGGCTGGTCGATTTGGGCCTCCAGGATTTCGATGGGGCGTTCCGATTGGACGACCGACATCAGGTCGAGGGTAAACCGCAGTTGCTCGGCGGCGATCAGGGGGACTTGGTCAAAATCACCGGATCCGGTGATGGTCAATTCCTCCAGGCCAAAGGAGAAATTGGGAAAATTGCGCAGTAGGGAGAGGTTGACGTCGGCAAAGTCGATTTGGGCATTGAAGTTCTTGTTGAGGTCCTCCTTGACGCGGGCCACGATTTGGTCCTTGAAGAAGTAGGGGATGGCGATGGCGGCCCCGACGATGAGGAGCAGGAGGATCAGTACAATTTGGAAAAAACGCTTGGCGGCTTTCATAGGGAATGGTCTTTTTTTACGAGCGCTTAATATAGTCAAGTTTGGACATATGATTGAGCGGTAGCGGACAAGATTAATTTAATTCTTCTTCTTAGGAGACGGATCCGCTTACTTTTGGTTGTATTTTAGGGCTAAAAACCATAATCCCTGAGATTGTAGCCGACTTATTTTTACCTTTGGACCGATTCTCGCCACCGACGCTTAAACCACGCTGAATAAAACGTATGAAGACAAAGACGGAAAAGTATTTATTGATCGACCACCCGGACAGTTTACAACAGTTTGTGGAGGAGAACGCCTCGATCGACTGGATGGCCTTTGACACGGAGTTTGTTGGGGAAAAGCGCTATCACACCCTCTTGTGTACCATCCAGATCGCCACCGAGCATGGCTTGTACATCATCGATCCCATCACGCTGGAACAGTTTGATCCCTTTCTGGAGATGATCCAAAACCCGGCCATCACCAAGGTGACCCACGCCGGGGAAAACGATTACCGCTTGTTGTACAACCTCTTCGGCATCGTACCGCGCAAGGTCTTCGATTCGCAGGTGGCCGCGGGTTTTTTGGGCTATCGCTATCCCATGTCCTTTAGCAAATTGGTCGAACAAGAGACGGGCCGTCGTTTGCCCAAGGGCTACACCGTGTCGGACTGGGAGACCCGGCCGATGAATAAAAAACAACTGCGCTACGCCCTTGACGACGTGGTCTACCTGGTCCAGCTCAAGGATTCGATCGGGCAGCAGTTGGACAAATTGGGACGCAAGGAATGGCTTGCGGAAGAGCTGGCCCGTTGGGAGACGGCCGCCTTTTACCAACTCGATCCCCACCGGGAAGCCCTCACCAACAGTTTGATCTTGGGCCTCTCCCAGCAAGAACAGGTCTTTATGCTCCGGCTCTACGAGTGGCGCCGCCGCCAAGCGGAACGAAAAAACTACTCCAAGGAGATGATCCTGCCCGCCAAGTACATCGGCTTTATCATCCGCAACATCAAATCCGGCAAGGGCGCCCTCAAGAATCACCGCCGCATTCCCAATGGCATCGTTCAAAACCACTGGGAAACCTTCAACGCCCTGTTTCAGCCCAAAGCAACGGAGGAGGAACGCGCCATCCTCAAACGCATTCCCCCCAAACACAACAAGAGCTCGCAGGAGGACATCATGATGGAGATGCTCCAAATCCTGATCAAAATTTCCTGCCAAAAAAAGAACATCTCCCCGGATTTGCTGACCAACCGGGCCAATTTTAAAAAAATGCGCTCCGACCTCAAATACTTCGACCCCCTGCTCGAAAGCGGCTGGCGTCAAAAGGTCTTGGGGCCTGAACTCATCAGTTGGTTGCGCGACCGACAAAATCTGGAAGTACACATGGAAGCGGGCAAATGTACCATCCAATTGGGGCAGAAATAGGGAGCCATGAGCGCGACTAAGTTGCTGGAAATTATCGACCTCCAAACCCAGTTCCAAACCGAAGAAGGAACGGTAAAAGCCCCCATCGACCTGCTCCGGCTCCCCGAAAAAGAAATGCGCCCCCTCCGCGACAAGGACCTGGCCATGATCTTCCAAGACCCCATGAGCTCCCTCAACCCCGTCTTTACCTGCGGGAGCCAGGTCCTGGAGGCCATCCAGTTGCACCAGCGCCTGGACCGTACCCGCGCCCGACAGCTCGTCCTCGACCTCTTCGCCCGCGTCCAATTGCCCGATCCCGAACGCATCTACGCCGCCTATCCCCACCAAATTTCGGGGGGACAAAAGCAACGGGTCATGATCGCTATGGCCATGAGTTGCCAACCCCAGGTGCTCATCGCCGACGAACCCACCACCGCCCTCGACGTCACCGTCCAAAAGGCCATCCTCGACCTGATGTCCGACCTCAAGCGGGAGATGGAAGCCGCCATCGTCTTTATCACCCACGACCTGGGCGTCATCGCCGACATTGCGGATCGGGTGGTGGTCATGTACCAGGGGCGGATTGTGGAACAGGGCCCCGTCCGCGATATTTTTCTCCGCCCCCAGCACGCCTACACCAAAAGTCTGCTGGCCTGCCGTCCCCCCGTGGACCAGGCCCTGCGACGGCTACCCGTGGTTCGGGACTTTATCGACTGGCGCGAGGTAGACGGCCAGCGGACCATGGTGGAAAGAGCGGTATCCGTCAAACAAACCCTGGCGCAGCACCAGCTGACGGAGGCGGAGGTCGAAGCCCGGCGGACCCGTATCCAAAGTGGGGAGCCCTTGCTGCGGGTGGTGGATTTGCGCACCTGGTTTCCCAAGGGGCGGGCCTGGTGGGGCCGACCGCAAGAATTTGTCAAAGCCGTGGACGGTGTGAGCTTTGAGGTGTACCCCGGTGAGACGATGGGGCTGGTGGGCGAATCGGGTTGTGGGAAGACCACGCTCGGACGCAGCATTCTCCGGCTCAATCGGACCCGTTCGGGCGAGGTGTGGTACCGGGGCAAAAACTTGCTGAGTTTGAATGCGACGGAGCTCAAGGACTTGCGCAAGGAGGTGCAGATCATTTTTCAAGATCCCTATTCCTCGCTCAACCCGCGGATGACCATCGGTAAGGCCATCGAGGAACCACTGCTGGTACACGGTATCCTGGGTAAGGCGGTGGAGCGGCGCGAGCGGGTACTCGAATTGCTAGCCACGGTCGATCTGCGTCCCGAACACTACCAGCGCTACCCGCACGAATTCTCGGGAGGGCAACGACAGCGGATTTGTATTGCCCGTGCCCTTGCCCTCAACCCCAAGTTTATCATCTGCGACGAATCGGTCTCGGCCCTCGCCGTATCCGTCCAGGCTCAGGTGCTCAACCTACTGCTCGAACTGCGCGAAAAATACCAACTGACCTATATCTTTATTTCGCACGATTTGTCGGTGGTCAAATTTATGAGCGACCGGATGATCGTGATGAATGGAGGAAAAATTGAGGAGATGGGCTGGCCCGAAGACATTTACCAAAAGCCACAACAGGCGTATACGCGTCGCTTGATCGAAGCCATTCCCCGTGGCCTGATCCGGGACGATGGCTTCTAAGTACTCGGTACAATTCGTAGAAAAGCGGGTGACCGGGTGGTTTTCCCAGCGTCGTCCGGGTTTTCAACGCCAAACTTGTTAAATGGGCGTTAAATTCCGTTAAATTTTGATCCAACGAACGCTTCGGGTGTATTTTTAGTTAAATATATTAACCACCTGATGCAACCTCCGGGCTTCTTTTTGATCCTTTAGGATACCGTTGATCGCAAAAAGCCCCCAAGTGGTCGAAAAAAAAAGTTAGGGTGCAACTGTAACCTTAATATACGGCCAGGCGTCGAGCGTATATAAGGTAAATCTAAAACAAACTACCTGTCGCACAGGTGTAAAACTCCAAAGCCTACCTAATTATGAAAAAAACGAACATCCGTCCTTGGTTTTTTGCCCTACTTGCTTGCGCAAGTATTCTTTCCTTCGTTTTTATCAATACGGTACCGCAGACAACCTCCGAAGTGGTGCCCGAAGTCGAATTGAAAATCGATGAACCCGAGGAGTTGGAGCAGCCGGGTGTCGCCCTTCCCGATGTGGAAGTCGTCCGTAAAATTATCCAGCAGGGAAAGAAAATTTTGCCTATTTCTTAGCCATATCGGAGGCGGCTCGTGCCCTCACCTTCCAGTACCTCAACAAACCCACCACACTCATCCAAGCGGGATTGGCTCCTTCGTATTGCCGCAAGCCTTCCGCATCCACCCCCGCCGCAATCAAAGACTCCTTCACGTAAGCCTGAAAAACCGGCGTAATTTCCTGGGGATCACTCCCGCCATCAAAATGCGGCTTCATCCAGGTCGCCCATTCCAACAGATTGTTTTCCAAGGCCTGGAAGTGGGCCTCAATCTCCCGAACGGTACCGTAATGCGTCAGGTGGACTTCCTTTAGGTCCAAGGCTAGAATTTTCCGGATGGAGGCCTGCCAATCCTCAACGTTGATATCCGGTGGTGGGCAGGGAGGTACCACCGGTCCCAAACCAATGCGCACCCCGGCGACATCGCCCGCAAAGAGCTGATCGTCGAGCTGCCAGGCAATGTGGTGGACGGCGTGTCCCGGCGTGTGGTGCGCCCGAAACGTACGCTCGCCGATCGCAAAAGCTTCGCCATCGGCAACCGCCCGGAGGCGCTCATCGGGGATGGGGCGCATTTCGCCCCAAAGCTCATCCATTTTATCCCGATAGATCATCCGGGCCGAATTCATCAATTTCTCGGGATTGGCCAGGTGCTTGTGTCCGCGGGGATGGACGTATACGGTGGCTCCCAAGCTCGCAAAGTACCAAGCAGCACCGGCGTGGTCGAGGTGGATGTGGGTGAGAAAAACGTGCTGGACATCGCGGCACTGGTAGCCGTGTCGGGCCAGGCCCTTTTCCAGATGAGCCAGGGTGGAGTGGGGGCCCGTCTCGATTAAGACGGGGCCGGCCGTCGTCTCCACCAAGAAGGCGGCGATGGTTTCGCGGTTACCCAAAAAATGGAGATCGATTACACGGATGGTCGACATGTGGCTTGGTATTTAGGCAAAATGATGGGCACGAGCTTCCATGGTGACCCGTTCGCTGCTGTGCAAACGCGCCTGGAGTCCCGCAATTTTGGGCAGTTCGTATTCCATGAAGTAACGCATGGTGATTAATTTTCCTTCGTAAAAATGGCGGTCGGTATCGGCCGTCGCCGTCGCCAGCCCCCGCTGGGCGTGAACGCCCTGGAGGAGCCA
>CALCCH010000147.1 GCA_937899855.1 uncultured Saprospirales bacterium
CATCTTCGCTGACAGAATCATTCCCACAATTAAAGGGCTGGCGTTTGGCCCGATAATGGCCGGATACTCATTTAAGCTTCCCCTAGTAATTCCGCTCTGAGTTCCATAAGTACCCTGTACAAAGGTGATCCTCCCCTGCGTGTAGCGTAAGCGTAGGACATCTCTAGACCAGTTACAGGTTTTCGTTTTCCAAATTTAGAGATCAGCACTATGAAGTCCATTGTTTATTTTTTGTTTTTCTTGGGTATCGTAATTAGCGCTTGCTCAAAAAGCGAGCAGACTACTGAGCTTGCGGAAAAGGTGGAAGAGGGCTTGTTTGAAAAGGCATCTTCCTACTTTCCGCAACACATTGACAGTTGTATTCACTATTTCACATTGGGCCTCCCCTACTACGAAAGCCGCGGCGACTGGGTCAATTACATCAACTGTATCAATGCTTTGGGATCCTGCGCCTACTACCAGGGAGATTACGCACAATGGATCGATTTTACGGAACGGGCCCTGATCGAAGCGAAGCAGAAGCTGGAGAAAGACAACGATGCCTACAGCTCGGCCCTGTATAATCAAGCGCGGGTATTTACGGTCATGGGGGATTACGACCGTTCCATCCAAATGTACGAACAAGCCCTACAGATTGAAGAAACCAATGGCACTCCCGCCGGGATAGCCGCCACCATGAGTAATATTGGACGGACCTTATTGAACAAGGGAGATTTTTCTGCTTCCCTGGAATATTCGCACAAAGCGCTCGACGAACGGCGGCGATCCTTCGGAGAAATCTCGGATCAGGTCAGTTATAGCTATTTTGAATTGGGACAGTTACAAACGAAGCTGGAGCAAAAGGATTCCGCTCGCGTCTACTTTGAGCGATGCATCCAGCTCTTATCAATTGATAGCATCGGTGGAGGGGATATCAATTCGGGCTACCTCCTTGCCGCTCATACCAATCTAGCTGAACTAGCGATGGAAGCTCAAGATTCCGAATCGTTTGCCTACCACATTCAAATGGCAGTTGATCTAACCGACTCTACTTCCTACGGTTCAATCGATCACGCGCATCGCTTACGAGGTGAATTTTACCAACAACGCCGTGAATACAAACAAGCTATCTCCTTTTTTGAAAAAGCATTTACCGTAGCCCAGGAAAAGTTCAGTTCCTTTGATTACCACGCCTCCATGGGCATTTACCTCGTCAAATTGGGGGATTGCTATTACGATATGGAGGATTACGAGCAAAGTTTAGCCACCTACCAACGGGCTTTTTTGCATTTTAGTGATGACTTAGATTCTGCTACCCCTTACGCCAATCCGCCGCGGGACAAGCTGCACGCCAATACCAATGTCCTCGAACTCCTCGAAGGCAAAGCCAAAGCCCTCCTACAACGGTACCAACAAACGCAAGACCCCACCCTCCGGGACCAAGCCATCGACACCTACCTGCTGGCCATCGAATTTATCCGCCAGCTGCGTCAGGAATATTTGGCCTGGGAATCCAAAACCATCCTTTCCGAGCGGGTCATCCCCATTTTTGAAGGAGCCATGGCCGCCCTCTACCAAAACTACCAGGACCAGGCCTCGCCGGAACTGGCGGAGCAAATCTTCCAACTCGCCGAAAGCAGCAAGGCCGCCCTCCTCCTCGAATCCATCCAGGAGAACAATGCCCTCGGCTTTGCGGGAATTCCCACCAACCTGGTCCGTCGCGAACGCGAACTCAAATCCACCATCAGCTTTCACCAAAAAGAAATCCTCAAAAATCGGGGATCCCAAACCGCCGCCGATAAAGTCAAACGTCTCGAAGATGCCCTTTTCCAACTGCGGCGCCAGCACCATGAATTGATCGACCAGATCGAACGGGACTATCCCCGCTATTACCAAATCAAACACGACCGCAAGCTGGCGACCATCGAGCAAGTCCAGCAAAATTTGGGCGACGACCGCGCGGTCTTACTGGAGTATTTTGTGGGCGAGAAACACCACTACCTCATCGGCATTAGCCAACGGCAAACCCTCATCCGCCGCCTGCCCCGCTCCGCTGAATTGAAAGACCAGACCGACCAATTGCGACGCCTACTCCACCTGCCCCCCACTTCCAAGGATCCCCTGGCCAGCCACCGACAGTTTGTCGACCTCACCCGCTCCCTCCACGATCAGCTCCTGGGCGATGTTCCAATACCCATTTCGGGAGGGCGTTTGCTGATCGCCCCCGATGACTTGATCGGCTACATCCCCTTCGAAGTGCTACTGCGCAATGCGCCCGAGGTCGAACAGCTTTCTTACGCCCCCGACC
>CALCCH010000148.1 GCA_937899855.1 uncultured Saprospirales bacterium
AGACGCCCGTCCGTTGGATTTTCCGACAGGGAATTTTATGCAGCATTTGGAGCAGGCTTTCCCGGTCCAGCTCACAGCTCAACTCAAAGTGATGCAGTGGGGCCGCCCCGGAGGCCGCCACGGGCTGGGGACGTTCCAACTGGCCCGCCCGCATAAAGAAGACCTGATCGGCCAGGGGCTCCACTTCGTGGATGTGTTGGGAGCAGAGCAGGATGGCCAGGGGGTGGGTGGGCAAATTAGGCCCGGTGCCCGGGGTGTCCAGGTAGTAAAGCCGGTCGGTGATGATTTTTTTGAGGTCGCTCAGGACGGTCAGTTGGGCGCGGACGTCCAGGTGCGCCAGGGGTTCGTCGAGGAGGAGCAGGCGCGGCCGCCAGAGGAGGGCCCGGGCCAGGGCAAAACGCAGTTTGTAGCCTCCCGAAAGCGCGCGCCAGGGGCGGGGCAGGTAGGCCGCCAGGCCCATCCGGTGGACCATAAAGTCCACCTCGCGGCGGATCTGGGTACGGGCGATGCCGCGTTGGAGCCCGGTGTAGCAGAGGCTGCGGTAGAGGTCCTGGTGCCAGGGGGCTAAAAATTGGGGGATGTAGGCCAGCCGGTTTTTGAGACGGCTCCAGCTAAAGCGCGCCGATTCCGAGAAAAAGGGATACCGCAGTCGGCCGCTATCCGCCGCCAGCTCGCCCGCCAGGATACGCAGCAGGGTGCTCTTGCCCGTGGCGTTCTCCCCCACCAGGACATTGAGCGTACCCGCCCGCAATTCCAGCGCGTCGACCGACAATTGAAAGTTGCTGCGGCGAAAGGATTTTTTCAGCTGTTCCACCCGCAGGATGACCGCCGGAGGCGCTTGCGGTAGCGGGGGCGCCTGGGTCAGGTCGCGCTCCTTGATGATCGTGGGGGCCGCCCCGGCTTGCCCCTCCCCCGCAATGGTCTGGGGACTGGCCGCCACCGCCTCGTCCCGCTCCAGTGCCAACTGTACGTCCGCCCGAATCTCACGAATGAGCGCCAGCAACTTTTTTACGTTTTTGCCCGATCGTACCCGAAACACTTGTTCGGTAACAGTCTCCTCATCACGGAAACGGTAATTTTCGTGGTAGCGTTGGCTGATGGCGATCACCTCGTCCTCCCGCTCCGGTCGGTGGTACTGGTTGCGGGTGATGGGTAGGAGCCGGGCAATCGCTTCTGGGATCTTATCCTTGGCAATATATTCCCTAGCCTGATCGAGTTCTTCGAGTACTTGGTGGAGCGACATGGGCGGCATTCTGGTGTAGCGGTACGTACCGGCCCGGGGAATCCGCTGGGGCCACGGGGAGCCTTTGGTCGGGCTACGGTGGAGCCGGGCGGAAATCGACGGGCGGTGGAATACCAAAAGATAGCTCAAAACGGAGGAATCCGCCATCGTTAGATGTGGGTAGGCGGACTGGTCAAAAACGATGAGGGAAAACGCGCGGCCTTACTTTTTCCGCTCCGCGATGCGTTTGCGAATCCGGCTCAGCGATACGGGGGTGATGCCCAGGATATTGGCCAGGTACTTATCGGGGACGCGGTTGGTGATGTCGGGGACGGATTGGACAAAATTGAGGTAGCGCTCCTCGGGCGTGAGCAGTACGAAGGAGTCGATGCGTTGGAGGGCTTCCTTTAAAATGTTGTGAAACACGTACTTGCGGCTGGCCTCCAATTTGGGATGGCTTTCGACGATGGATTGCAATTTATCGTAGTCGATACAAAAGGTATCCGTGGGTTCCAGGGCTTCAAAATACTGCTGAGCGGGTTGGTCAAACAGGATGAGGTAGGGGCTGGCCACCACCTTGTTTTCCCAGCGGACCGCAGTGGTGATCTCGTCGCCCCGGTCGGTGATGCGGTAGAGGCGGACCAGGCCCTTGCGGATGAGGAAGACCTCCTTGCGCCGTTCGCCCTCCCGGATGAGGCAGTCCCCCCGTTCAAAAGAGCGCAGCCGGGCGGAGCGGAGCACGACCTGGATATCGCTAAAGCTCAGCTCCCGACCGAGTTGGTAAACCGCCCGCAATTTTTCAAAATCAATCATACTTCAGTCCCGCTAAGCCGGGCTTTGATCCGCGCCACCACCCGTTCCTTGTCCTGCGTCAGCTGCGTCAAAAATGCGGGTGCCACCGCCAGACCCGATTCGTACTTGGTAGACCAGATGATCACCTCCACCAAAATGGGCACCAGGTCGATGCCCTTGGGCGTCAGGGAATATTCCTTCTGAGTCTTTAACTTTTCGTAGACTTGGGAGCGAATCACCCCCAACTTTTCCAGCTTTTTCAAGCGGTCGGACAGTACGTTGGTGGCGATGCCTTCCTTGGATTGCAAAAATTCTTTATAAAAGCGTTTTCCTTCGAAGACCAAATCGCGCATCACCAGCAAGCTCCACTTGTCCCCAAAAAAATCGAGGGCAAAACTGATGGGACAATCGGAGCGGGGAATTTTTTTCATAAACACTTGCCTTTTGTATTCGAGTGCGCAATTTTTAATACTTTCTTTTTGCAAGTTAAAGCAAATTATTGAAAAAGTCAGCAAAAAGTAGCAAAGGAGTATACCGCCCGGCGCGTCTCATTGGGCTTGGTAAAAAATCAGCTCGTTGCCAAAGGGGTCGGTCAGGCGCAGCTCCCACTTCGCCCAGGGCTGCTTGCCGAGGTGGGGATTGAAGTATTGGTATTCCTTGGCCCGCAGCCCCTCATGGTAAGCCTGGACGTCGTCGCATTCGATCCGCAATTTGGTACCGGGCGTCCCGTCGCCGTGGTGCTCGCTCAGGTGGAGCAGGCAATCGCCCCGGGAGACTTGGAGGTAAAGCGGCAGCTCGGCCGTGTGGCGGTGTTCCCAATCGACTTGGAAGCCCAGGTAATCGACGTAAAATTCCTTGGCCTTGGCCTCGTCGAAGATCCGGAGCATGGGGATGGCGGGCTTAAAATTCATGAGCGACAATGGTTTTTTCCTTTCCCCCTCAAGTTATCCTTTTTGAATCGAACTGCCAATAAATGTCGGAGCCCTCCGAGACTACCCACCGATAAATCGGTGGATCGCCTCGTTGGCATTGTCCTGAAATTGGCGATTGGTCAGGTCCTGGAAAATAGTGCTCTGATCCACGATCGCCCCGGTGAGCACATTGGCCCGGCTGGCGTAAAAGCCGCCACTCTTCAAGGTAGCATCACCGATGGCGTCGACGAAGTGCTTGGCTCCGGTTTCCAGGCTGTGCGACAGCCCCAGCAGGGGCATGAGGAGGGGCATGCCGATGTACTTGAAGAAAAGGCCTTGCAAAAAGGGCAGGTCGTTAAAACCTTCCGTCCCCCGCGTCCCACCGGGGCTGATGCTGATGAATTTGACCTCCGGGTGCTTCCGCGTCATCGAAGACATCCACATCGTACCGCCGTACTTGACCACGCCGTAAACTTGCATCGGATCGAATTGGTCGCCAAAGGCGCTGCCGTCGAAGACCGCAGCAAACTCTTCCACCAACGAGTTCTTCAGCTTGGGACGCTCCATTCCCATCTTCACGATGCCCCGCGCCGCCTCCGTACTGGCAAAGAGGGCTACCTTTTTCAACTTCCCCGCTGGTAGCAATTCGTCGACCAATACCACGTGTCCCAGGAGGTTGGCGGCGGTAATGTTGGTGACCCCGTCCTTGGTAATTTGCTCGGGATGCTTGCCCCCCATTCCCCCGGCGTTCATGATCAAAGCATCCACCGGTTCCCGGAGGCTCGCCACCGCCCGGCGCACCGAGTCGAGATCCGAGACGTCCATGATGACGATTTCAAAAATTGCCCTTCCCGTGACCGTTCGCAGTTCCCGTTCGGCCGCCGCCACCTTGGTGGGATTGCGACAGGCCAGGTAAATTTTTTCTGTACTGTTTTTCAATGCCAACAGTTGGGCGGTATCCTTGCCGATTCCCGCGTTGGCGCCCGTTATCAAAATGGTCTTGTTCATCTGTTTAGAAGCCATCTCAAAAATATCCTTCGGGCTACGGCAGGTTCATTTTCGCCCCTACTTCGTTGCCAAAAGCGTCGTCCCGATAGGAATCGGGAGCTATGCTCCGTTTTGGCGCCTCGTAGGGACGCAAATGACCGCTCCCTTGCCGGCAGAAACATTTTGAGATGGCTTCTGGACAAAGCTAAATTATATAAACGGGAATTATGATCCTTACTGACTCTGAATCTTAGAACAGTGGACGGTATCTCTGTATATCCCTAAACCACTTCATAAAGAGTATAAATGGCTGAAGTCAAGCTAATTTCCTAGAATGGGACCCAACGATTTATATATGCACCATGGGCCATAAGAGCTTGGACGTTGTAGCCTTTGTTCGCCGCATTCATCATGATTCACAGATTTGATAGAAACTGATAGTTATCATCTATCAACTTTATAATTGTATTGAGGCTATTTGTACTCGTATCTTTTATTTTAATCTTAATATTTAGCTTATTATGCCCAATTTGCTCAATCAAAGCACCCTCTAGAAGATCAGTAAAAATTTTGAATAGCTTCCTTTCCTCCTTAGTTTGGGTTTTTCTTAACTCTTTTTTAATGTTCTGAGGGTAGTCGTCATAATTTAAGTTAGCGGCTGTATATATATTACTCTCAATTATTTCATCTTTCAAATCCGACACATTCAATCCATCCACATATCCATCTCTCAGGAAAAGATTAATACTCCTCTTATCGTTCGTTATCAACAAGAAATCATCATTAAAAGCCATATACTCTGGATACTTACCCGTAAGTCTTAGTTCATAATAGTCACTTTTCTTTCTGACATCACTGTTAGGTAAGTTCTCAATAATATCTTCAATTAGAAGATTATCGTTTAATCCTGCCATAAAATGGTACATCGGAATAATCCCTTTATTTGTTTTCTCTATTTCGACATAATCATACCCTCCCCCATAACTATATTTATTAGGATTATAGACCCTATCCTGCTCGGTGTATGTATATTCTAACTCGTTAAAATCATTGATACTAAATATATAATCACCCGTAGTACTATTGACAAAATCTTTCAGATAGAATCCAAATTCAGTATGAAATCCTTTGCTAATCGTATTAAAATTTTGTTCATCTGCTAAAAGTTCATAATAGCCATTTTGATTAAATGATAAACTCGTAAGAAAGAGCGACTCACCCGGTAAGTACTTTAGCATATCTGAGCTTATTTCGTTATTCCAGACCTCATAATCATCCATAAAATCTATAGCCTCTTCATTCATTACAAACTCATTCGTCAAGCTCATCCCTCCTTCATTAAAGCTAAAATGACATAATAATGCATTATCACTCAAGTCAAAATCATAAACTTCTTCTATACTTTCGAAGGAAGGGTCATTCTCGAATAGCGTACTATTTATCAGCAAGCTAATATCTCCTTGACTAGAACGGAACTTATCAAATAATTCATTTTTAATGACGCTGTCATCTAACTTCATTGTCATCAAGTTCTCAATTGCAAAGTCTATATTCTCGCGGCTACTATAATTAGTAGCAGAAACGAGTAACGCTCTATTTCCATCCCATCCTACACCAACTTCATTCTCAATAATATGATATTTGTAAGTGAGCTCTTCCTCTTGTTCTGAATCTAAATCAAGCTTGTTAATCAAACCTTTAATAAATGATTCAAATCTTTCCTCCTCTTTTAGGGCTATAGAAATACAGAAGTATTTTTCATCCTCAGCTTTTTCAGTGTAGAAAACAAATACTTTTTCTTTAAAATCAACTCCAAGAACATCAGGCTCATCAATTACATCATCAATAACCTTATACAGTCTGCGATTACTTCGGCGGACTTCTTTCTTTATACTGCTCATCAATTCAGAATTAGAAAAGTCCCTAAAATTACCTTTTTTTAGAATTGAGAATAAATCAACCGTAAATACTAGATTAACGTCTTGTGGGATCACCCCTAGATTACTGGGCGTAGATTTGGAGCAAGATGATAGTACCCAACATATGAGTACTAGGAAAGAGAGACTAGTGGATTTTGCAAAATTCATTTTGGGGAAGGTCTTTTTATTTATATTAATCTTGTCTAGGTATATTATTCTTTATGTCCAATAAATAGCATACAAACTGATGAACGCGTCCCCACACTACATTTAAATACACATTGTCATAATCGTTCATTCTTTCCCTAGCTTGGTTTCTCATTTCTTACATGGCAAAATTTAAGAATCAGGGCCGCAACGCTCAATGGATCATCATCTATAAGGGATCGAGTTACTCATAAACAACCACTAAATCTCCATAATTTTACTTTCAGTATTCAAAAAATATGGCCTAGTAAGCATCTGAACCAGTAAACGATCACTACAAAATAGCGTTTTCAACACAATACTTTCAATACTAAACAAACTATTTTCAATATTACCTCAATATTCCAGCATTATTCGTCGATTTATCCAACAATTTAGTATCGATACGTGCAGATTTATCTCGTCAATGCTCAAACGAATCTAAATCTAACCCTGAAAGTTATGTAGCATGGTGTCTACCTCCAATGATGGATAGAACACGCTTAGGGGTTCGATTATATTTTAAAAAGAAGTTCTTTGAGGCATTGATCAAATGTTCAGGAGATGCGAATAGTTCACAATGAGTGACCTCTCTCCGAGAATGCCTTCACAACATTTCAATAGGATTTAACCACGGACTGTAGGTGGGTAAGTACATCAATTTCAAACGCTGAGGGTACTCTTGTTCGATACGAAGTACTTCTCCTCCTTTGTGAGTGTGGACAGTATCCCAAACCAGAATCACTTGTTTATCAGAGAATTGAGCTAGCACGATTCTGAGGAATTCGGCCATTTGTATGCGTTTTTTATGCTTTCTGAAAATGACAATCATTTCACCAGTATGGTAGTTCACCGCACCTATTGCGTAGTGTTTAGCCAGACGGCCAGGCGTTGGAATCATTATCTACTGCACCATTAGACTCCACATTGCTTTCAATGTGGGCTGTCAACTGACATTAAATTCATCGGCATAAAGGAAGACCTTAAATTCAATGACCCAGTTTCAGGCTTCTTCGATCGCTTTTTTTGACTTCATAGTCTGAATCTGGGCTACTGATCTTATGCTTAGGCCGACTGAAAGTAATGCCTGCTTTTTTCAAGTGATGACGGATTGCTTCCCGGCCCAGTAGTAGACCAGTTTGTTAATACATATAATCTCGAAGGTAACTTTAATGTCCAGATGGAATAATTTAGCCCCAAAGCTCGCGGACAGCGGCGAACGGTCATTATCGGTTGCTCTAATTAGCTCCAAACAGGCTGAAGTCATTTTTGGAGCACGGCCTAAAACGTACTTCATCTTTCAACCCACCCAGCCCTTCAGCTTGGAAACGGCGTAAAATTCATTAAATACTGACCTCATGTATCCTCACAACCGGAATAATTGCACTGGCAACCAATTACTGTTCGGAATTGAGAAGGATAATCTACGCCCGAGTCAACATCCGAGGTGATTTAGTCTTATCGTAAAGGTGAGACAGCACTTCGTGCTGCTTGGCGCTGAGTGATAATTTGATCGGCTTCACTTTCTTGTAATAGTAATTTATCAGCACCCTGCATATATATTAGGTTTGCACTTAGCCCTTGCGGGAAATTCCCATACCCGCCAACTGATAGCTCCCCGGCTGGCTTTCCAAATAACGCAGCAGCTCCGCCAACTGAGCTTCCGACACCTTCCCCCTGAGCAGCACTCGATCCGTACCCTCGCTATCCAGCCCGCCACCCCGGTAAGTAATGCGCGTTTCCCCGCCGTCTTGCTCGTAGCGCCACAGCAACTGGGCTACTTGGCGGTCCCAGGCCGTCCGGGCTTCCTCCGAGGGCAGCTCCAACGTACCACTCAGGCTACCCAGCGGACTTTCCAGGGGCAGCAAGCGCAGCGTGCGATGGCGATCCGTCGTCTGATAAGCGCAGTGATATTCCCGCAATAAAGCCTCAATTTCCAACCTCAGCGCGTACCAGCCAAAACCACCGTCATGCTCCCCTTGGTCCGCCTCGTTATAGATTTGGACAATCCGGGTCAGATCCGCCACGGACAGCGGGGCCCGCGCCACAATGGCCGCGATCGAATGGTAAGCTGCATATTCCACCCGGAACGATGGATGCTCCGCCGCTTGCCGCTCAAAGTAGGTTGCTAAAGCTGTAAAATTCATCAAAAATCAAGTTGTGTGGTCTTGGCGAATGCGTTCGGGTGCCTACGATCAGGGATGTCCCTGACCCGAATCCTTTTCCTCCCACCTACCGTGAAGCGAGCGGAGCGTCGCGTCCATCCGCGCGCTTTTTCCAATAAATCCCTCCGCTCCACCCATGGTTACCTAGGGTCATGCTCCAGTGCTGGGGGCCATTCGTCTTTTGGGTAGTATAACGAAAGTATGCCCCGGGATCACTGGGACTGGGATAGTACTCGTCATAAAAAGTCAGCTCGTAGCCTTGGTCCCACAGAACGGCCAGTAGTGCATCCATTTCGGCCAGATCCACTGAGGGTGACCAGTCAATCCATTCTTGTCCGTCCACTTGCGTCCACCGCAGGCCCTCCCGTTGGTCGAGGTAACGACGGAGCTGGCCTTGTCGAAGATTCAATAGCCGTCTGAATTTATCTAGCATTTTAAATCGGTTTATTTCCAGGGGCCATCCTGCCTCACCTCCACGAAGTATTCCCCCTCCAGGCGGTAGAGTCCCCCGCCACCACCCACCCACATTCGCCCGGCGCGATCCTCGTAGATGGCCTGTACCGCCGTGACGCCCAGCCCCCGATCGGTGCTGTAGTTGGTAAAGGTACGGCCGTCGTAACGGTAAACGCCAAAGCCCTCGGAGCTGCACCAGATGTGGCCCGCCCGATCTTCGTAAACCGCACAGACCTCATCGTTGCCCAGGCTGTCCCGGGAGGTGTAGTTGGTAAAGGTTTGGCCAGCGTAGCGACTCAGCCCACCGAAGCGGGTTCCGAACCACAGGTCTCCTCGCCGATCCGCCAGGATGACGTCCACGCTATTGTCGGACAGGCCGTCTTGCTCGGTCAACTGGCTAAAGGCCTGCCCATCGTAGCGGAAGGCACCGTGGCCATTGGTACTGAACCACAGGTGGCCCGCCCGGTCTTCGGTGATGCCCCAGGTCGTGCTTGGGGTAACGAAATCGCCCGTTTCCGTTTCGGGATAAGGGAGGGCAAAGGGCAGCCAGTCGCGGCCGTCGAAGCGGAAGATGCCACCGGCGGTACCGGCCCAGACGCTGCCCCGGCTGTCGACAAAGATACTCCACAGGCGGAGGCCGTCAAAATGCTGGGCGGCGGGATAGTTGGTAAATGAGGGGGCGGCCGTCACCGCCGGCGGGGCTTCGTATTTGACGGCTCCCCGATCGGTGGCGAACCAGAGGTTGTGGGCCGCATCTTCGGCGATGCCGGTAATTTGTTCCCCTTGGAAGCCCTGGGCGGGGGCGTAATAGCGGAGCTGCGCATCGTCGTAGTGGGCGACGCCCCGGCCGTTGGTCCCCAGCCAGAGGTGGCCCCGCTGGTCTTCGTGGATGTGGCGGATGTAGTCGGCGATGGGAGGCCCGGGGCGGAGGGTCACCAGGGGTTCGGTGGGCACTTGGTAGTCGGTGGGGGGTTGTGCTTCGCCACCGCCACAAGCGCTGAGGAGGAGGCAGCAGGCAAATAGGATTTGGGGGGCCGTACGGAACGCTGGCATCGACTTGGATTTGGTGGTGGAAAGATTGGACTTGTCGATGACGAAGCTAGGGAATAAATGGGGGCTACGGGCGTTTTCAGGGGTTTTAACAGGTCGATAACAGGTGGGGGCTCGTCAAGCCCGCCCACCGGGGAAGGTAGGTTTTCCCGCGGAAGATACAAATCGCGTAGGCCACCCAGCCGACCGTCAGAAAAAGCAGGGCGACGGACCAGCCGACGTACATGACCGTACGGAAGTTTTGGGCCATCGCGAGGAGTTGGGGATGTGCGCTTGGGTCGGTATGGAGTAGGGCCTTATACGTTTCACCGAGAAAGAGCATTTTAGAATGCAGCAGCGGGGTCAGAGCGGCGCCGGCCATCAAAGAAAAGAATACGACGTTGGCGTACCACTGCTTTTTGTCGCGCAAGGTTTGGTAAACGAGCCAGATGCCGGGTAGCAGGAGCGGTACGCACAAAGCTACGCAGAGGGTACCCACCAGCAAGTTTTCGGTGGGTGCATTGACGAGTTGGGAGGCCGCATTGGCATCCAATTGATCGGCATAATCCTGAGCAAATAGCGGGTAGCGTTCGGATAGTGTCTCGTATCCCAAAATCAATACGTCACCAATCACCAAAGTCAAAGCGCCGGCAATGGCGGCGAGCAGGGCTAGGGAAACTTTTGTATTGGTAGTTATGTCAGGGGGAGGTGGGTTTGCCCAAAAATATGGATTTTCCCTTCAAGGAAGAAATTCCCAAGTGCCCGATTGATCCAGGTAACACACCACCTAATTCGTCCACCACGGTAATCCGAATTCCACCCTCCCTACCCCACCTTCGCAATACGGGGCAGCACGGGCCGTGATGATTCCCCCCGGTAGCGATTGAAGCGACTCACCCGTTCGCGTTCCCGTTTGCGCAGTACGCCAGGACTCCCGTCCCCAGCAACAGCAGGCCAAAGGCCAGCGCTGCGATCGCCGCGCTTTCTCGGGCCACCACTTCGTTGACCGTGTAGGTGTTCGTAGCGTGGCATTTGGGACAGCGTAGGCTGAACGTGTCCCCCACCGTACGCGCCAGCTCCGCCCGGTCCAGGGCCGAGTACGGCAGCGGTAGCTGGGCCTCACAATCCTTACAAGTAACGAACAATTTCATTTTGGGATCACCGTATTCGGGCGCGGGGTTTATTTCATTTCCACCAGTTGAATATTGTTGCCACAGGTATCGTTGAGCACGGCGATCTTGGCCGTCCCCACGTCCGTTGGTTTCATGCTGAATTCGACCCCCAGCTTGCTCAAGCGGTCGTATTCTGCCTCGACGTCGTCCACGTTGAATTGGGTGTAGGGGATACCGGCATTGAACAAGGCCTCTTGGAAGACTTTGGCGGGTTCGAAGTGATTGGGGGCGGGTTCGAGCAGGAGTTCGGGACCGTCCTGCTGGTGTTTCGACACGACGGTCAACCAGCGGTTGCCCTCACTGAGCGGGATGTCCGTCTTTTTGACGAAGCCCAATACTTCGGTATAAAACTGCAAGGCCTTGGCTTGGTCTCTAACGGGAATGCCGACTACGCTGATTTTCATAGTTGAGGATTTTGATGAACGATGTTGCAAAATGAACAAGCTTTAGGACTCTAATTTATCGAAAATTGCTCTTTTGTACGCCGAGGGGGATTTCCCGGTTTTGGATTTAAACAAATTGGAAAAGGAGTGGACGCTCGCAAAACCAATCGAGTAGCAGGTTTCGGATACCGATTTGCCCTGGGCCAGCAACTTTTTGGCGGCGATCATCCGGCGTTCGATCAGGTACTGGCGAGGGGTGACGCCGTGGTATTTCTTGAAGATTCGGATCATGTGGTATTTGGAGGTACCGTTCAAATGGGCCAGGCGATCCAGGTTGATGTCTTTTTCAAAGTTCCGGTCCAGGTAGCGTTTGACGTCGACGGAGCGCTCAATCTGGGCCCGATTGGAGAAGCAAATTTTGTTGATCCGGTGCAATTCTTTTACGTAGTCCGTCATGGTTTTTACTTTTTTGAGGCCCTGGCTCCGGCTTTTTAGGAAGGTCGGCCGGCTCAGGGGGTGTTTTTACTGATCCAGTCCTCAATTTGTTCAAACACCCGCAGTCCATCCACCGCTTTGGCCTCTAGCCGTTCCAAGTGGGTGGCGACCCGTTCCCTCACGGTATGGAGATTGGTGTAAGGTACAAATTTAACGTTCAGCTCCGTTTCCTCCGCTAGGAAATCAAAATATCGCCGCGAGGGTTTAATGATCCGCAGGTGCTTCTCAAAATTTCTGCGCCGCCGCGTTTTGTCCCGCTCCTTTCGCTTCCACAAGACGCTTTCCTCGACGTGAAAGTGGAGGTACAGATCGGGAAAGGCGATTTTTTCCTCCGCCAGCATCGACTTGTAGAAGGCGTGCGTTTCCTCCTTACTCAAGAATTCGGGGGGATAGCGGCAGGCCCAATTGTACCAGATCGGCTGGAAGACGTCTCCGTCCAGGATCGACTGGGTCGGGGAGGCCCTGGCCATTTGGTAGCGATCCACTTGCCGTTGGTGGTACCAGTATTTTGGCTCCGTGGCCTTTCTTTCGAAAAGCAAATTTACTTCGGGAACAGCGGTATACCGATCCGAAAACCATTCGCTTAGCGTGGTTTTTCCGATACTGCTGGCCCCCTCAAAACAGACGATGGCTGGGTGCATGTTATTTTTTTGATAATCCCAATCGCCTTTTACAGCCCTTCCAGATAGGTCATGACCTCCTGCTGCCCCCCCCACCGGGCCTTGTCCAAGGCCGTTTTTCCATAATCGTCGACCGCAGCGGGATCCGCTCCTTTTTCGATCAACCACCGGACCAAGGCCAGATTCCCATTGTGACTGGCGTGCATCAGGGGGGTACTGTTGTTCGCCGAGGGATTGCGCTCCTCCAAGTCGACCGGAACGGTAGCGTACAGGTAGTGGACGATTTCCAGGCGGTCCCGCGCCACGGCTTGTACGAACAGCCCCGCGGTATTACCCCCCCGCTCGATCAGGTATTGTAGCAGGCGCATTTTATTCCGCCACACCACCATTAAGGGGAGGGCTTGGCCGTAATCGTCCTGGAGGGCATTGATGTCGAGTCCGCTACGGAGCAAGCGGTCAAAATAGGCGAGGTCCTGCTGGTCGATGGCACGCTCTAGGGCACTGCTTTCTACCTCCAGCCGGTACAGGCCATCCAGCAGGGCCGTAAACGAATGCGCGATGAGGTAGGACCGTTCGATCTCGTGGTCAAAAAACTTGATCTGATTTTTGGGATGCTGTAAAAAGATAAAGTTCCCCAGGCTGTCGCTGGCGATGGCCAGGCTGTTACGGGGCAGTCGGTCCTGGAGCAGGTCGTACCCAAAGATCAGGTCCAGGGCTTTTTGTTGGGAGCGGAAACCATAAAAACTTCGGAGGTCCGATTCGTAGCGCTTGTTTTGGGTACGGAACACGTTGGGCTCGGGAGCGCCCCCGTTGTACCGGAGCAAAAAGCGTCGGTAATCCGCCGGGAGGGGCCAGCCGAGGAGCTCCTCCAAGCGCTCGACCTGGCGTTCCGAAGCGGGGGATTGATCCGCGGGGGGATTGATTTTTACCTGATCCATCGCATTATTTGATTTCGGTATATGTAGATTTTCTAAACCAGTAGCTCCTTTTCTTTAAGAACGTTTCTTCCGCTCCACCTGCGGTACCCATTAGGGATGCAAAGGCAGGGCCGTCCGGCGATTGGTCACCAGCTGGGCTTCGTCCAACCCACCCGGCAGCACCTCCGAAGCATCCAGCAGCGCCAAATCGCAACGCTCGCGCAGCGGCAATTGTAAGGGCTCTTTAAAATCGTACACCTTGATGACGAAGGGACCGGCCCAGTAACAGCCCACGGTTGCCAACTGGTCGCCACTCAGCGATAGGTGAAATTCGGTCCAAGTAAATCCTTCTGCCGCGGGAGAGAAGCCGGCCCATTGCCGGTGGGTCAGACCGATTCCACAGGGTCCCGACAGTACTCCTGCGTCTCCAGACGGTACCGTTGGTGGGGGGAGAAAAACGTTCCAAGTTGTCCGCCCCCATCCGATGGGGATGGAAGTATTCCGGCATGGAGCGGCGGAATGGTTCGATTTGATTGTCCGACCTTCCCCCCTATTTCATCCAGCCCATCCGGTACAAGAACTGGGGGATAAAGCCCATCTTGTAGCCCCGTTTGGTGAGGTGATCGGCCCCCGAATCGTAGATGGGTGCATTGCCCTTGATGCCGTGCCCATCGAGTAGGCGATTATAGAGGTTGAACAGGGCGCAAATGCAGATGGCATCGGTCAGGGCCATTTCGCTCCAACCCGCCGCAAAGACCCGTTCGGCATCAGCCTTGACCATCTTGCTCGGTGACTGGGTCAGTTTTTTGACGTAGTGAAAAACCGGTTTCAGCTTATCGGAGGTGGGGGCCGAATCGATATCCTCCAACAGGGCTTCGATCAGCGCGCCATCGATCCCAAAACGCTTGGCGACCTCGTGGTGCATGTTGTAGCAGTAGGTACAACTGTTGAGGGCGGAAACGTAGGCCGCGAGGGTTTCCCGTTCGAGTACGGAAAAGTCCGATTGGCCCCGGAGTAAGGTATCGGTAAACAGCGAAAGGGGTTCAAAACGCTTGCCGTATTTGAGGATCACATCGCGGATATCGGAATCGGCGTGGAGGTGGGAGAAAAAAGCATCATTAGCCATGGGTGGTGTAGTTTTAGGAGGCCGTGGAGCGCCCCAGGATCAGGTTTTCGAACACTCGGTTGCCCGCTTGGTTTTGGACGTGTTTGGAGGTTTCGAGAAGCAGGGTGTTCTCCAATGAAGGTAATAATTTTCGCGCCCTTTTTAGCATCTTAGCGCCAGGAAATAGGAGGTCATTTTTGGCGGCGAGGAGGGAAATGGGGGTATTGATCTTTTGGGCCTCCGCCGCCGTGAGCACGGGAAGGGGGTTAAAGTCCATCTTGAAATGGAGGAAGACCAGAGCGAGAAACTGTACCGCAAAAGCATCTCGATCCGTGAATAGGGCCGCCAAAAATTGCTCGACGTATTTCACCCGTTGCGTACGCATGTAGCGCCGCATCGGAATAAAAATGTGCCACAGCGCCCGCAGTGGATTGCCGTTGACCAGGTAAGCCGGGGAGGCCAGAAAGGCCGCTTTGACCCGCCCTCCGTGGTGGACGAGGGTTTTGAGAATGATCAGCCCGCCGAAGGAAAAGCCCGCCAGTACGACCTCGTGGAGGTCCAGGGCTACCATCAGCTCGTGCATCCACTGGCCGTAGTCCGGGCCCTTCATGTCGAGGCGGGTCTGAGCACTCCGATTGGGCTGGGCGAGGACGTCGACGGCAAACACTTGATAGCGGGTACTCAAATTCGGGTAGCACTCCAGGGCAATGGGGGCGCAGCCATTGGAGCCGTGGACCAGGATCAGGGGTGGATGGTGGGGGTCGCCGGTTCGAATCAGATGGGTTTGGCCAAAGGAGGTGTCGACGTATACCGACTCGTGAGCAATGTGGAGGGCGGCTAGTTTTTGGTCGTAAAGCCCCAAAATTTCTTTTTTGCCCGCTTCCGATTTAAATAATGCAGCCATTAGCGTATGTTTAGGACAAATTTACTAAAAAAACGTAATTAGGACAAGTTTACTAATGGCCAAAACCAAACAAAAAATTCTGGATCAGGCAAGACGCCTTTTTAACGAACACGGTTACGGCCAGGTGACCATCCGGATGATCGCCTCGGCCCTGGCCATGAGTTCGGGCAATTTGAATTACCATTTTCGCAAACGGGAAGAAATATTGGAGGCGCTGTATTTTGAGATGGTGGCGGTTTTTGACCAACGGGTCCAGGGCTTGGTGGTCTCCCAGGTCACGCTGGCCACCCTACAGGCGGAGGTCCAGACCAGTATGGAGCGCATGGTGGCCTACCGCTTTTTTTGGACGGATTTGTACTTTATCCTCAAGTCCAACCCATCGATCAAGGCCCATTTTACCCAAGCCAGGGCCGAGCGGCTTCGGGGCTATCGCCTGCTCTTTGACTTTTTTATCCAGCAAGGCCTGCTGCATCCCCCTTCCTTTCCCACGGAATACCCCCTCCTCATGGACCGCCTGATTGACTACAGCAATACCTGGCTGTATGCCTCCGAGCTGTACGAACGTGAGGAGGAAAGCCAGGCCTTGCTCCGACGGGCCGCCTTTCACTTGTTGTCCATGCTGTATCCCTACCTAAGCCCAGCCGGGCAGCGGGACTTTCGGAATCTCTTCCCTACCCTACTGAGGAATTGAGCGATAGCGCCCCGGGGTCGTTTTTCTTTGGAATGGTGCAGCAGGCGCCGTAACAATAGGAGTGAAAGGGTAAAAAAATTTCAGCAGGTAAGTGCTTGTTTATCAGAACCTTAACTCTATAAAACATATTATTTTCAATAATACTTATGGAATTTAGGGGCCAAAAGCGTCTATGTTAGGAGTTTTCCTACAGCTAGCGAAGGAAACACTCGACCTGTTTTCAACCAGCTAGAGTAGCGGACTCTAGGTTGGGTGGCGGAGCTGTACGCGGTACGGTAGCCGTCGAGGAGGCCAGCAGCGGGCTGCGCCTTGAGGGTGGGCTCCCACCCAGTGGGTGAAATTCTATCTGGTCCCCAAATTCCGCCTCAAAGCCCCTCCCACCCCTTCTCCTTCTCCCCTGCCTTCCCGCGCTACATCCCCCCAACGTGGGCCACCCAAGACTCCTCATAGCCGACAACGATACCGCAGTTTCCCCCAATTCCTCAAATTGGTTATCGGAGCCACATCCTGAAACATTCCGCTTTGCGCCCTAGTTCCAGAACAGTTTCCACTCCTGGTAGGTCACCTCCAGCTTGCTGCCTCCCTCGGCAGAAGGACTGACGCTGGTTACGATCATCTGCAAGTACTTGGGGGGAACGATGGAAAGGCGCATGCCTTCGAACTCTTCGACGGTTTTTTGGATCCTCATGAGGGAAAGCTTATTGGGGGGATGGAGCAGAAGGAGTGACGGATTCGGCGGATTTGCTGTCCCAGCCAAAGAGGTAGTACAAGGGACTGTAAGCCGCAAGCATGGTCAGCAGCAGGTACATACTGAGCATAAAAAGCATAAAACAAGTGTTTGCCAGCCAGGGATAGAGGTCGATGCCGGATAGGGAAAAGCCCAGGAGAAAATCCATCAACACAAAGCGGATCAATCGGTCGCTACTGCCTAGATTTTTATACATGGTCATTTTTTAGGGTAAAATTAGTCCCGCAGCCGGGTCAGCGGGATGAGCAATGTCAGAGCGGGGAGTGATTTTTGTCAATGCAGCTCCGCGAGGGTCGATTTACCTTGCCCCCATGAGCGCCACCGCTCC
>CALCCH010000149.1 GCA_937899855.1 uncultured Saprospirales bacterium
ATCGTTGAGGGTTATGGGATAGTCCTCGTTGCCCTGAGCGAGATCGGCACTGTTGGCCGCTTAGGCGATTGTATTTTTCAGAATATTGGGCGTGATGGCGGTCTCCTCGATCAGCGTTTCCGTTCCGTTGCGTACGATGCTAAAGCTTTCGATACCCACCTCGGAGCTGGTGCGCAGCTCAATTCTGATTTCGAAGGGGACGTTAAAACAAACCGCTTGGTCGAAGTCGATGGTCGAGCTGAGCGCAATCGTCGGTTCGGTGATGACGGGTTCGTCGTCATCGTTCTGACAGGACCAAAAAGCACAGCTGATTAGGATCAAAAAAAGGGAGAATTGCTTCATAAGGCAAAAGAGGAATTTGTGGTGGTAAAATATTGGCGGACCCATTCACCAAATGGGCTGCCCAAAATTAGGGATAATTATTGGACCCGTATCGAAAAAATACCATTTCCGCAGGACTTACTGTTTCAACGATTGGCGACCGTCATTTGCGGCCCCAGCCTCCCGAATCTCCGGTCCCCCCACGAGATCACCCCGCCATCGCTATCTTTGGAAGCTCCCCCGCGGACACCCTCGCGGGATCGGAACCCACCCCCACAAGCCCGGAGCCAACGGATGACTTTCTGCCCAGTTCTTCCTATATTGAGCGCGAATAGGACGCCGGGGCACCGCTCCCGCAACCTTCGCCTCCTGCTTTGCGTACAATTAAAATCCCATTTTCCCACCGGATCTCTCGACCGGATGGCGAAGTAAAACATCCAAAAACATGATTCCAATACGTTACGCTTGCTCAATCCTCCTCTTCTTCTTTTGTTGCTCCCTCCTCACCGCCCAAAGCCCCACCCGTCCCAATGCGCTGATCTTCAAACGCATCGTCACGGACTACCACATTCCGATGACCGGCGACCTGATGAGCTTTGAGAACTACCGTGGGGGCTTCGAAATCGACTACCTGCGCAACATCAGTCGCCGCCTCAACGCCGTTATCCCCGCCAAGGTGAGCGTTATCAACCTACCGGGAGAAGACGAAAACCGCACCACCGTGAGTATCGACGGGCTGGTGCAGCTACAGTACTTCGAATACAAAAACCGCCTCATCCCCTACGGACTCCTGGGGGCGGGCGCCGTTTTTGAGGAGAATGCCGACATGAACCTCCAAATCCCCATCGGGGTAGGACTCAATATTCGCCTGGGCAATTACGCCTACATCAACTTACAAACCGAGTTTCGCAAGTCGCTCTCTCCCGATCGCGACAATATCCAGCACGGTATCGGCTTTGGCCTGATGGTGGGTAAAGTATCGGAAGACATCGACACGACCCAACTCCTCGTCGGCACCGATTACGATGGCGATGGCATCAGCAACGACAAAGACGCCTGCCCCGAATTGCCCGGCCCCGCGGCCTTCCAGGGCTGCCCCGATACCGATGCCGACGGCATTGCCGACAACGAAGACGACTGTCCCGAACTCGCCGGTATCAGCCAACTCGGCGGCTGTCCCGATACCGATGAAGACGGCCTGAGCGATCCCCAGGACGAATGCCCCGAGGAAGCGGGCCCCGCGGCCAACAATGGCTGTCCCATCGCCGATCGCGATGGCGACGGTTTTGAAGACTTGGAAGACGACTGCCCAGCTCAGCCCGGTACGGTCCGCGGTTGTCCCGATACCGACGGCGATGGTACGCCCGACAGTGAAGACCGCTGCCCGCGCAGCCCCGGCCCCCTCAATGCCCAGGGCTGCCCCGATACCGACCAGGATGGCCTCGACGATGGCAAAGACCGCTGCCCCAATATGGCCGGCGACGCCTCCAATAATGGCTGTCCCGAAATCAAGCAGGAGGATCGCGCTACCTTGGAATACGCCATCCAGGCCGTTCAATTTGAGACGGGCAAGGAACAACTCAAAACCGAGTCCTACGCCATCCTCAACCGCGTAGCGGATATCCTCAATCGCTATCCCGATTACCGGCTCATCATCAGTGGGCACACCGACGACGTCGGTACGGAGGAAAACAACCTGGTGCTTTCCGAACGACGGGCCAAAGCTTGTTACGACTACCTTTCCGAACGGGGTATCCCCACCGAGCGACTCAGCTATGCGGGCTACGGGGAGAGCAATCCCATCGCCGAAAACACCGACGCCACCGGGCGCCAGCTCAACCGTCGGGTAGAGTTTGACTTGGTACCGCGTTAGCGGGGCTACTTTTCGCTGCGGAGGACGCCACGTCTTCCGCAGCGATCTTCTCCCAGCTTAGGTTTTGCGGTAATCGCGAAAGCCCATCTTTTCCAGTTTCTTGTACTTGCTGGCCACGCCTTTTTCCAGGTCCTTCTTGTACTGGACCACCCTTTGTTGCAGGGCTTCGTCCTGGGTGCCCAGGATTTGGGCGGCGAGGATGCCCGCATTCTTGGCGGCGTTGAGGGCGACGGTGGCTACGGGGACGCCATTGGGCATCTGTAGGATGGACAAGACGGAGTCCCAGCCGTCGATAGAGTTGGAGGATTTGATGGGTACCCCGATCACGGGTAGGGGAGAGAGGGAAGCGACCATTCCGGGGAGGTGGGCGGCGCCGCCGGCCCCGGCGATGATCACCTTGATGCCGCGTTGGTGGGCCTTTTGGGCAAAGCTGAACAGGCGCTTGGGGGTACGGTGAGCGGAGACGATGGTCAGTTCGAAGGCTACGTCCATCGTTTCTAGTAATTCGGCGGCTTGGCGCATGACGGGCAGGTCCGAATCCGAACCCATGATGATGCTGACGAGGGGGCTGCTCATGGAGCGGTAATTTTTAGCGTTTGCAAAAGTTGGCGCGCCTTGCTTTTGGCCCGTTCCAGATCGGTATCGACCACGGTGGCGTGGCCCATCTTGCGAAAGGGTTTGGTCATTTTCTTGCCGTACAGGTGCAGGTGACTGCCCTCGATGGCGAGGGCATCAGCGAGGCCTTCGCAACGGACGGGGCCGGTATGACCGGGGGCACCGAGTAGGTTGACCATCACGGCGGGAGCGTGCAGGGCGGTACTGCCTAGGGGCAGGTTGAGGATGGCGCGCAATTGTTGTTCGAATTGGGAGGTTTGGCAGGCGTCGATGCTGTGGTGGCCGCTGTTGTGGGTACGGGGGGCCACTTCGTTGACCCAGATTTCGCCCTGGCGGGTGAGAAACAGCTCCACGGCAAGGAGTCCGCAGATGTCGTAGGCTTCGATGGTCCGGCAGGCGAGGGCTTCGCAGGCGGCGGTTTGCTCGCTCGTCAGGGCGGCGGGACAAAACAGAAATTCCACCAAATTGGCTTCGGGGTTAAATTCCATTTCTACGGCGGGGTAGCAGGCCACCTGACCGTCCGCATTGCGCGCCACTACGACCGCAATTTCTTTTTCGATGTCCACCAGGTCTTCGATGACGCAGGGGCCGGGCAGTAGTTTCTCCAAATCCGCCGATTCTCGAATCACTGCGACGCCCCGGCCGTCGTAACCCGCCGTCCGCGATTTTTGGACGAAGGGCAGCCGCAACTGACCGGAGTCTAGGGCCGCGTGAACGGCCGCTTTATCGGCGTAGAGTTGAAAGGGCGCGGTGGAGATGTCCTGCGCGGCGTAAAATTGTTTTTGCAAGCCCTTGTCTTTGATGGTGACCAGGGCCTCGGGGCGGGGGTGTATCAGGACCCCTTCCCGCTGGAGCCGCAGCAGGGCATCGGTGTTGACGTGTTCAATTTCGATGGTGAGGACGTCCACCTGTTGGCCAAAGGCGTACACATCGGCTTCGTCCTTAAAGCTGCCCTCGACAAAGTGACGGGCAACGGGGCCAGCGGGGAAATCGGCCGATTGGTCGAGGACCCAAGTCTGTAGGTCCCAGTTGTTGGCGGCCAGCACCAGCATTTTTCCCAATTGCCCCCCTCCGAGGATGCCGACCTTAAAATCAGAACTGAGCAGTTCGGCTGTGCTATTTGCTGCTTTCATGGCGCGAAAATATCCATTCTTCCGCGATTTCTATACTTCGGGAGAAGACAAAATAAAAAAAGCCCCCCATCACCGAAGCAACGAGAGGCCGTCCCAAAAACTGATTTTAAATTTCTTCAAAACCCAGTTTCTGATTAACACACAATCACCTAACTCTTAAAATCACCTTTATATCGCTTGCATTCCAACCCACAACGGTGGATGAAGCGTGATGGCTACGTCGCATGAGGACGAGCAGCCTAATGATTGACACAACTGAATGCCACTAACGCGGAAAACGCTAGCGTGATTAATACTCGGGGGATTGGGAGAAGACTGGG
>CALCCH010000150.1 GCA_937899855.1 uncultured Saprospirales bacterium
GGACTTTAGCCTCTTCAACGTCGAAGCACGCATCACCCAGGACTTGTCGCGTTTCCCCCCCCTGATCGCCCCCTTTGGCGAGTTTAAGGACAACGGCATCGCCTCCATCCTGCTCTACCAACGCATCGGCAAGGTGGATACCAAATTCCCCCTCCTGGTCTTCGGCGAAGATCGCGACATCAAAACCGGACTCCTCTGCGCCGAAAACATCTGGAAATGGCGCCTCTTCGATTATCTGCAATACAAAAACCACGAACGCATCGACGAGTTGCTGGGCAAAACCGTCCAGTACCTAAGCCTCAAGGAAGACAAGCGCAAATTCCGGGTGAGCTTGAGCAAAAATATCTTTAAGGAAAACGAACCGATCTATTTCGATGCCGAGCTGTACAACGAGAGTTACGAACTCATCAACGAACCGGATGCCCTGGTGACGGTCAAGAGCAGCGAAGGCAAGGAGTACAATTTTACCTTTAGCAAATCGGGTCGCTCCTACACCCTCAACGCGGGCAACTTCCCCGTGGGCAATTACAGCTTCCGCGCCACCGTGATGAGCAGCGGCCGCCAATTGGATTACGAAGGGCAATTCAGCGTCCAACCCATTCAGCTGGAGATCTATGAGTCGACGGCCGACCACGGCATGCTCCAACTCTTGAGCGAGCAGAATGGTGGTGAGTTGGTTTACCCCACCGAATTGACCGGAATCGCACAAAAACTTCGGGACCGCAAGACGGTCGTCCCCATCATCTACGAAAGCTCCAAGACCCGTTCGGTCATCAACCTGCGGTGGATCTTTTTCCTCCTACTCGGTCTGCTGACCCTCGAATGGGGGGTCCGGCGCTACTTCGGAGCCTACTAAGGCTACTGGGTGTTGCTGCGCGTGGGAAACAAACGGGAGACGATCAGGATACTCGCCAGCCCACTCAGCATGGCCAAGGTACGGAAGGGAAAAAGGACGACACCATCTTCAATCATCGGATAGGGTAGTAAAATGGGAATGCCCAGCGTGGTATCGCCACCACCAAAGCGAAGTACAAAGGCCACGATAAAGCCCGCCAGGGCGCCGGTGGTATTGGCCTTGGGATCGAAGAGGGCGCAGACCAGGGGTGGAAAAAGCAAGCAGTACACAAAATCGCTACACAAAAACCAGAGCTCGTACACGCTACTGATCTGTAGGGCGAGCAGGGTAGCAGCAATTCCAATAATCCAGATACAGCGCTGAATGATTTTCTTGAGCTGAGGCCCGCTGATTTGTGGACGCAGCAGGGGGCGGTAAACGTTCCAGCTCGCCATCGAGGAGGCCGACAGGATGGAAGAGTCGACCGACGACATGACCGCAGCCGATACGGCTCCCAGTCCGATGGTGGCCACCCAGGGATTGGTCAGGTAGCGGATCACGTGGGGCAGCATCGAGGCACCGTCCGGAGGGGGTGCCAGACCGAGCCCTTCCCAATCCGCCACGTCCCCCACCACACCAATCAGCACCGCCGGTACGGCTGCCACCAAGCAGACTCCACCCGCCAGAATTGACAGTCGCACCGCCGTATCCTCATCTTTGGACGATAACACCCGTTGGAAATACACCTGCCAGGGGATGCCCCCAAAGATCAGCAACAGGGCGTAGTCCCACCAGTTCCAGTAGTAGCTGCCGAGGGCTTCGCGGCTGGGGAGGAGGCTCGCCGCAGCGCCCTTTTCGGCGACGTAGGCCGCCCAGGTGGCGCTGAGGCCGCCGGTTTGTTGGAGGGCAAAGGGCAGGACGAGGGCCAGGCCGAGCAGCAGCAGGATCATTTGGAGGACGTCGGTGACCGCCACGGCCCAGAGCCCTCCCAGGGCGGTGTAGGCGATGGCGATCAGGGCGGAGAGGAGGATGGCGCTGGGCGTATCAATGCCGAGGACGGTACCAAAGGTGGTACCCAGGGCGGTGAGGATGGCGGCGGTCCAAAAGATTTCGCCACTCAGGGCGGGAATGAAGAGTAGGGCCGCCATGCGTTTGCCAAAGCGTTCGGCCAGGGGGTCGAGCATGGTGCGGTACTCGCGGCTGCGCATTTTACGGGCGAAAAAAAGGCCGCCGATGATCAGGCTCAGGGCGTAGCCCCAGGGGGCTTGTACCCACACCAGCCCCGAGGTGGCCGTGTATTCAGCCGTCCCGTTGATGTAGCCCCCGCCCACCCAGGTCGCACTCATGGTAAAGATGGCGATCCCCAGGGGAATGGAACGGCCGGCGAGCATGAGGCCGCTGGCGTCATCGGTTTTGTTGCGCTGGGCGACGTAGGTCCCGGCGAAAAAGATCAGGGCGTAAAAAATCATCATGGTCACAAAACCACTCCAGAGGACCTCGTAGTCGGTGAAGAAGTAGAGCCCCAGCCCGATCAAACCGAGCAGGAGGAGGAGCAGCAAACTGGGAAATAAGGGATGATTTTTCATAAGCTTTTTTTGCGGGGTTAAAGATGCAAAAAATGGGGAAATGGTGCTTTCTCTTTTTTTTCGTTTATTTGTGGTCGCAACGTAGTTAGAATTCGCTTACTAATGATCCCTGCTCCCAGTCCCCGTCAACGCTTCCTCGCCTGGAGTGTCCACCTCTTTACCGCCAGCGGTCTGCTCAGTGGTTTTATGGCGATCTTGGCCATCAATGCCCACGACTGGCGCGAGGCCATGCTCTGGCTCTTGCTTTGCGTATTCATCGACGGTGTGGACGGTACCTTCGCCCGCTGGTGGCGGGTCAAAGAAGTACTGCCCCAGGTCGATGGGAAAACCATCGACTACGTCATCGACTTTGCGACCTACGCCATCATCCCCGCCTATTTTTTTTACCAAGCCGAGATGGTGTCCGAGGCCTGGCGACTGCCCTGTACCTTTATCATTTTGCTGGTATCCGCCATCTACTACGGCATCGACGGCATGGTGTCGGACGATCTGTACTTCGTAGGCTTTCCGGTGATGTGGAACGTGGCCATTCTCTTTCTCTTTTTCGTTTTTCAATTTCCCCCGGCGGGCAACGTAGCCTACATCCTCTTGCTGGCCATCCTCCACTTCGTCCCCGTCAAGTTCCCCTACCCCAGTCGAACGCCCGACTTTCGCATCCCCACCATTATTGCTACCGTCCTACTCATTGGAGCGCTGATGGGCGTACTGTGGGTCTACCCGGCCCGCGAAGCTTGGCTCACGGGCCTCAGCACGGCCGGAGTCGTTTACTTTACAGTGGTGTCCATTTGGGCTACTTTCTTCAAAAAATAGGAAAAGCGTCCTTCCTAAGCGCCTTTCTTCCAACAATTTCCTACCTTAACGGAATTGCATTACTTGGGTGGCACTCCCGACCGTTCCCATCCCAAGGGGTCCTACCCTGAGAAAACTCCAGTACCGATGATCAACTGGCGAGCGCTGCCTTTCGTCCGCTTATTCTTTCCCTTTGCCGGCGGCATCGCCGCGGCCTGGTGGCTGGATACCAGTTGGTGGGGACTCCCGGCTCTGAGTGCATTGCTCCTGCTGCTGACCGTGTGGTGGGGTACTCGGCGCTGGGCCTACCGCTGGCGCTGGTGTTACGGATTGTTGCTCTTCCTCCTACTGTTCACCCTGGGCTACCAACGGGGCTACCAATACGACGAACGCCATCGGGTCGATCACCTACAACAACAGTGGAACCCGGAGCAGGTTCTGCTGGTACAGGTGGAAGAAACGCCCCGTATCCGACGAACCCTACAATGCCGGGGGCGGGTGCTGGCCCGCCGCTCCAGCGAAAGCGACTGGCAGGCCTGTAGCGGTCAACTGTTGTTGTACCTAGTGCCCCGGGCCGAGGCGAGCGATCTGCGGTATGGAGACCAAATTCTCCTGCGCGCGCCGGTACGAGCGATTCCCGCCGCGCGCAATCCCGAGGCCTTTGACTACCGGGCTTTCCAACGGAGTCGCAACGTACACCACCAGTGCTACGCCCCAAGCGAGCAGTGGGAACGGGTGGCGCGCGATCGCGGACACCGGGGGCTGGCGCTGGCGCTGGGCCTGCGGCAGCAGCTCCTAACACAGCTGGAACGGTACCTGGGCACTACCGAGGAAGCGGCCGTAGCGGCAGCCCTGCTACTGGGCGAGCGCGGGGAGCTGGGTCGGGAGCTGAAATCGGCTTACGCCAATACGGGAGCTACCCACGTCCTGGCCGTATCGGGCCTCCACGTCGGCTTTATCTATCTGGGGCTGGCGACTCTGCTCGGCCTACTGCGATGGTCGGGCCCCGGATGGCGCGGACTGCGTACCCTGCTCTTGCTGCTGGGCGTTTGGGCCTTTGCCCTGGTCACCGGCGCCTCCCCGTCGGTACTCCGGGCGGCCACCATGTTTAGCTTCATCATCCTCGGGCGAGCCCTCTCCCGGCCTACCAATATCTACAACACCCTGGCCATCTCGGCGAGTTTGCTGCTCCTCTACGATCCGTACTTGCTCTTTGAGGTGGGCTTTCAACTGTCCTACCTGGCGGTACTGGGCATCGTCAGTTTCCAAGGCTGGATTTACCGCTGGTGGATCATCGACCATCCGGTGGGGGATTACTTGTGGCAACTGAGTTCGGTGAGCTTGGCGGCGCAACTGACGACCGTTCCGCTTTGCGTGTACTACTTTCACCAGTTTCCCCTCTACTTTTGGTTGTCGGGCCTGGTGGTGGTGCCCGCGGCGATGGGAGTGCTGGGCTTGGGGGTTTTGTTTTTTGTGGCGAGCGGAATTGGGGGGAGTATCGCGGCGGGGGTGGCGCAGCTGCTGTACGGGCTCTTGTGGTTGATGAATGCGGCGATTTACGCCATCGAGCAATTGCCCCTTGCGGTGATTCGGGGCTTGTGGATTGGTAAGGGGGGAATGGCCTTGTTGTACCTGGCGACGCTGCTGCTGACTTACCTCTTTTGGCGGGAGCACCGCTGGCGCTGGCGGACGACGGTGGCTTTGGTCTGGCTGCTCCTCTTGGTGGTAGTGGGACAGAGCAAGTGGCGGAGTGGGCAAAGGCAGGTGGTCGTTTACGCCCTGCGGCAGCACACTTTGGTGGATCTGGTGGATGGCTTTGCGCGTTGGCGGATTGCCTCGTCGGACCTGGAGGAAGCCGACGAGGACTTTGCAGCGCAAAATTACCGCTGGAAATTGGGGGCGACGGAGCGGGCTTCCGTGGCGGTGGGAGAGCGGGACCGCACCACCGAGTTTGGGTGGTACCACCGGGGCTACGGTCAGTTTTACGCGCACCGTTTGGTATTGCTGGATCGCTTGCCGGAGCAACGGCCGGAACGTCCTTTGCCGGTGGAGGTGCTGCTATTGCGGGGCAATGCGCGGCTGCGGCTGGCGGAGCTGCGCGATTATTTTGAATTTCGGCACTTGCTGGCCGATGGCTCCAATCGGGCCCGGACCCTGGCTCGCTGGCGGGCCGAAGCGGAGACGCTGGGGCTGGCCTTGATCGACGTATCACGGCGGGGAGGGCAAATCATCCACCTGGCGCAAAACCCATCGCAATGAAGACATCCTGGAAAGACTACTTTTACTTTACCGCCCGGGAGCGCAGTGGTCTTCTGGTACTACTGGGCTTGGGACTACTGCTCGTCCTTCTCCCAGTCCGGTGGCGGGCTCAGTTTCCGCGTCCCCGACCCACGACCGGAAGTTTTGAAAACGAAGTCCACCGTCTTTTGCGCCCCACCCCAAAGGCCACCAGCCCGTCCCCCGAGCAGACCGATCGCCCACCGATCGCCCTTTTCCCCTTCGACCCCAACCAAGTCAGCTCAAGCGATTTGGAGCGGCTGGGGCTGTCCAAGCGCGTCACCCGCAACCTGATCCGCTACCGCGAGAAGGGAGGCCAGTTTCGCCGGGCCGCCGACTTCCGTAAGATTTATGGCCTATCCGAAGCCACGTTTGAGCGTTTGGCGCCCTATCTCCGCTTTCCCAGCACCAAACCCCAAACCGGCGCTACCCCGTACACGCCCACCCCGGTCGATACCTCCAATACCGGCAGCGAATCTAGCCCGATCGTACTCCAGGATTTTGACCCCAACCAAGCCACCAAAAGCGAGTTGCGCGCGCTCGGACTGCCCCCACGCACCGCCCAGACCATCCTCAATTTTCGCGAAAAAGGAGGCACCTTTCGGCGCAAGAGCGACTTGCAAAAAATCTACGGGATGACGGAAGCGCTTTACGATCAGCTAGAGCCTTACCTGCAGATCGCCAAGGATTCCAGTCGTCGCACCACCCCACAGCCCCCTCCACCCCCGGTTAGGGTGGACGTCAACCAGGCGTCGGCAGCGGACTGGCAGCGGCTGCGGGGCGTCGGCCCCTATTTCGCAGGTAAGATCGTCAGCTGGCGGGACAAACTGGGGGGTTTTTACGACATCGAGCAGGTGGCTACCACGGCTGGACTGCCCGATTCTACTTTTCAGCGCATTCGACCCCAACTCGATCGTTCCCCAATTTTGCGCCCCCTCCCCGACACCAAAAGCAGTGTCGAAGACTTGCGCGGGCAGCCTTAAGTCAGCTACTAACAGGCCCAGATCCTGTTCCGCTACCGTCAAAACCACGGAAAGATTGAAAATTGGGCGGCTTTTGGTAAGATTCGGGGCTTTGATGCCCAACAACGCGAGCGACTGCGTCCCTACCTAAATTTTGATTGATGGCGGGGCGGAGGATAAAAAAAATTCCTACCGCAGGCCAGGCCGTTCAAACCCAATAACTTATCTATCATATAAAAATTACATTTTTGTAACCTATTGACAATTAACTTCTTCCTCCGTATTTTTGTCACAAATCAAGCATTCCCCCACCGTGGGTCTGGCGGTCAAAGCTTCCGAAAAGGAGCGTCGCTAGCGGCCCAGATTTAACCAGAACTTACAAAGTATCCATCCATGTTGAAAGGAAATTCGCTGCGAATTTTCCTCCCCAACCTGGCCGGTAGCCGCACTTGGCGGTATTGCTGGCTGCTGCTCTGGTGCTGGAACGCAATGGTGGTCCAGGGCGAGGCACAAGCCACTTTGGCTTGGGAGCGGACCTACGGTTCGCAAGGTTACGAGACGCTGGGCGGCATCGTTCCGACGACGGACGGCCACTACGTATTTGGTGGGGTAACCAATGCGGGGATCAACAACGACGTTAGCCAAATTTCGCGGGGGGGATCCGATTTCTGGTTGGTGAAATTCGACGCCAACGACGGCGATGTACTCTGGGATCAGCGCTACGGAGGCAACAGCACCGAGCAATTGTCGTACCTCATCTCCACCAGCGACGGGGGTTACCTGCTGGGGGGCTGGTCCTTTTCCGACGCCAGTGGCGAAAAAAGTCAGGACAACGTGGGTTTTCCCTGGTT
>CALCCH010000151.1 GCA_937899855.1 uncultured Saprospirales bacterium
CATATCGTCGGCCAGGATGCCTCCCCACTGGAACTCGTCGAGGAAGTTGAGCCAGTTGTAACCTTCCACCTGGTAGTCGCGCAACTCGGCGGTCAACTGGGCGGGCAGTTCGGTTTCTTTGATCGTTTGAAAACTGCGGAGCTTGCGGCGTTTCTCGCGAATCTCCTCCATGATGGCGTGATTGTCAAGCTCATCGAACAATTCGTCGATGATCGAAAATTTCATTTTGGAGATTTTCAGCTCGCCCTGTTCCAATTCTCCCATCCTAAAGTAGCCCTGTAGCCGCTTGAACCACTGATCGGGTAGCAAACCCAGTTTGCCATCGCTGAGTTTGACGAAGCGTTCGTTGCGCAGCACCGCTTTGCGGACGTCGCTCAGTTTGATCGCCTCATCTCCAAAGGCCACCTCCAAGTCAACTTCAAACCAATCTTCGCCCGATTTGATGTGGCTGTTGATGGTGGGTTTTTGGGGCGAATAGCTGATGTTTTTGAGGTCGTTGACGCCAAAGACCTCGATGTCCCGCTCGGTAAATTGCTCAAATACGCGAAAGAACCAGGTGTTTTTGTTGAGGGCCGTGTAGGGCAGGTGAAAGTATTCGCCAAAGCGCTGCTTGGCGAAATCGGGATGGAGGCTTCGCAAAAAGTCCAGGTAGTCGCGCTCCACGGCCGCGTCGCGGCGGTAGCTGATGATGGTATTGCCCTCCCGCTGGAGGGGGCTCCGCTGCTCCTTGATGTTGATCACCAGGTCGTGGTCGTAGGCGATGACGGGTTTGAAGAGAATCAGGTTCGACAGCTCGGTGATGTACAACTGCTTGCTTTGCACCTGTAGGGCGACTTCGCGCTGTTCCATATCGCGGAGGGGTTTGAGGTGAACCGGGTAGCTTTTGGCGAGTAGTTGTACGATCTGTTCGAAGAAGATGGGGAAGTCGCGTTTGACGCACTTAAAGACCATCTGTTCCTCCTTGAGTTGGTGCAAGGTGTAGGCTTGCTGTAGCGAATGGGGCAGGTGGAGGGTATCCTGGTGGAGGATGAGTGAGAAAAAGGGGAGGGCCGCCAGGCGATCCACCTTGGGGTCGGACAGGTTCATGATGTCCTCGCCCAGTTGGAGCCGGCATTCCAGGGTATAGAAAATTTCCTCCTCGGTGAGTTCAAAAAACAGCTCCGCTCGTTGGGGCGATAGCTCTAAGGGGAAAATATGGGAACGCTTGATTTTGCCACTGTGCTCCGCCGGTCGGTAGTAGAGGTACTCCTTTCCGGCCATCAAACCAAAAAGACGCTGCAATTTCTTGTAGTAACTCTGCTGAAATTGAATCCCCGTTTCGCGTAGTGGATTGCGGTTGTCGCGCCAGGTTTCCGACCGGAGTTGATTCATGTCCTTGATGATGCCCGTGATCTCCTCATCGCTGTCCTCCCACTGGAGCGGTACGTTTTTGGAGCTGTACTCCGTGATGTACTTGAGCCAGGGCGTTCCCGTGGGGACCCCCGTGATGGGAATAATCTGGACCACGGAAGGATCCTCAAAGGAAAAGACGTAGCCCGGCACGACGGCCCGTTCGTTGTGGACCCGGCTACTCGGCAGGCCCAGCGAGCGGTGCTTGAGGGCTTCGGGTTGGAGCCGCTGCTCCAAGCGCTCGATTCGGGCCTCATCAAACCGAACCAGCCCCACCGCCGACGGCTTGGGAACGAATTGTCGCGATTGAATGTCAAAGTCGAAATAATCGCGAATCAACTCGCGTTCGATCCCGGTTTGGTCCGCCCACTCGGCAAAGCGTTGCTCGACGTAGTTGGGATTGAGGATGGCAAAGAAGTCCCGTCCCAATTCCTCCAGGATGTACCACAGGGCCGTAATCTGGTGAGAACACAATTTTTCGGTCTCCTGGTTACAGGTACACACGGTCGACAAACCGGCGTCGGTCTTGGTGAAGGAGACCCGGTAAATTTTCTCGCTCTTTTTTTGAAAAATACTGGCCTCGAAGAGGTCGAAATGGACGGTCTGATCCTGATGGTCAAAGTCCAGTACCTCCAGGTTGTTGGAATAGTAGTTGGGAAAGGGGTGGGTATGGTCGTAAATGACTTGATTGCTCAGGGGTTGGTATTCCTTCAGCAGGTAGGGCTCGGAGGTATTGCGCTTTTCCAGCATGCGTTGGTCCCGACTCCGCTGGAGGGGGGGGACCATGATCTTGTGGCTGTTTTTTTTGAGGTAATCCTTGAGGTAGAGCAAGGCGGCCACTTGGTGTTTGCACAAGCCCCCCTTATCGTAGGGGCAGGTACATTTGCTTTGGGGCTCGTCCAGAAAGTTTTCGATGGTGACCGTGTAAAAGTAGGTCCCCATGATGCGGAAAGTGGCTCGCTGGGTATTGAGCTCGATGGTGGGTTGACCAAAGTTGTCGATAATGCGCGCCAGCTGTTCACCGCGTACGATAATTTGGGGAAGAGCTTGGGTCTCGATGTAGTGTTCGATCTTGTTGACTTCTTCGATCATGAATCCGACATTAAGCCTGCAAAGATACTCATTAAAACCCAAAACAAGTCCTAATTCAAGAAGCTTGTTTGAGTTTTTTTAGAAGCCACATCAAAATGTTTTTGTCGGTACGGGAGCGGGAAGGCTCGGGGCTCTGGAAGCTCCTAAGCCGTCCGTATCTCGGGAATGTCTCCCTCGATGATCAGTCGCCCCTCGGTGGCGGCCTGGATGTCTTCGACGCTGACGCCGGGTGCGCGCTCGCGCAGGTGGAAGCCCCCCGGGCCGATGTCCAGGACCGCCAGATTGGTCACCACGCGTTTGACGCAGCGTACGCCCGTCAGGGGGAGGTTACACTGTTTCAACAATTTGGACTGACCGCGTTTGTTGGTGTGCATCATCGCCACGATGATGTTGTCGGCTGAGGCTACCAAGTCCATGGCACCGCCCATCCCCTTGACCATCCGGCCGGGGATTTTCCAGTTGGCAATATCGCCCCGATCCGAGACCTCCATGGCGCCGAGCACCGTCAGTTGGATGTGTTGGCCGCGAATCATGGCAAAGCTCGTATCGGAGTCAAAAATCGAGGCTCCGGGCAGCGAGGTAATGGTCTGTTTGCCCGCATTGATCAGGTCGGCATCTTCTTCGCCGGCGTAGGGAAAGGGGCCCATGCCTAGGATGCCGTTTTCGGATTGAAACTCCACGTTGATCTCTGGGGGGACGTAATTGGCGATGAGGGTGGGAATTCCGATCCCGAGGTTGACGTACCAACCGTCCTGAAGCTCCTGCGCGATGCGTTTGGCAATTCCGATTTTGTCTAACATGAGTGGTGGTTTGTGGTGAGGGAAATGGGCCTAGGACTCGCGTTGGCGGGTGGTCCGTTGTTCGATGCGTTTTTCGTATTGCGGGCCCTGGAAGATGCGTTGGACAAAAATTCCGGGGGTGTGGATGGTATTGGGGTCCAGCTCGCCGGGCGCCACCAGCTCTTCGACCTCGGCGATGGTAATCTTACCGGCCATGGCCATGAGGGGATTAAAATTGCGGGCGGTTCCTTTGTACACCAAATTGCCGTAGGGGTCGCCCTTCCAGGCCTTGACGATGGCAAAATCGGCGGTGAGGGCGTGTTCGAGTAGGTGGGGCTTGCCGTTGAAGTAGCGTACCTCCTTGCCCTCGGCCACTTCGGTACCGTAGCCGGCGGGGGTATAAAAGGCGGGAATGCCCGAGCCACCGGCCCGACAGCGCGCCGCCAGCGAACCCTGGGGGATCAGGTCTACCTCCAGCTCCCCACTCAGCATCTGACGTTCGAATTCGTCGTTCTCCCCGACGTAGGAGGAGATCATCTTTTTGATTTGGCGTTTTTGCAGCAGCAAACCCAGTCCAAAGTCATCCACCCCAGCATTGTTGGAGATACAAGTCAAATCGTTGACGTTGGCATTCACTAGGGCGGCGATGCAGTTTTCGGGAATGCCGCACAAGCCAAAGCCCCCCAACATCAGGGTCATGCCACTTTCTACGCCACGGATGGCTTCGGCGGCACCGGATACTACTTTATTCATGCAACTGTTTTATTTGGTGTGAGCACCAAAGTTAACATTGTCTCGGTTTTTCCCTAAGCCGGCCCGCATTATTTCCCTAATTATTTTTCTTTCTTTGCAAAAAAAATACTTTGCCCATGATGCTGGAGTTTTGGTCCGCTCTGACGACCTACGAACTGAGCTGGCTCGATTGCTTACTGGTCCTTTCCGTCATGCTGGTGGCGGGTATTTCTAAGGCAGGAATCAAGGGGATCAGCATCATCGTCGTCATTGTGATGGCCTTTGTCTTTGGCAGTAAAGCCTCTACGGGCATCCTCATGCCGGTGCTGGTCGTAGCCGATGTAGTGGCCGTTTGGTATTACCGGCGGCACACCGAGTGGCGCTATCTCCGCCAGCTGCTGCCCTGGATGGTGGTCGGCGTACTGGCCGGGGTAGTGGTGGGCAAAGACCTGCCCGAGGCGGTCTTTAAAAAGTGGATGGCCGGTCTCATCTTCCTGAGTGTCCTGATCCTCTTTTGGTGGGAGCAGCGGCGGGTCAAAACCGTTCCCCAGCAGTGGTGGTTTGCCGGGCTGATCGGTACCATCGCCGGGTTTACGACCATGATCGGAAATCTAGCGGGGCCCTTCGCCAACATCTTTTTCCTCGCCCTTCGCCTGCCCAAAAACGCCTTCATCGGCACCGCCGCCTGGATGTTTCTCCTCATCAACCTCTTCAAGTTGCCCTTCCACATTCTGGTCTGGCGTACCATCGATACGGCTACCCTCAGCCTCAACCTGGTCTTGCTGCCCGCCGTCGGCCTAGGCTTCCTACTGGGCCTGCGTTTGGTCAGCGCCATTCGCGAAGAACACTACCGCCTGCTGATCCTCCTCCTCACCGGCCTGGGGGCTTTACTCCTGCTCCGCTAAACCATTCAAATATTTATTTTTTTTATGAAAAAAGATTCTCAATTCGCTCACCGAATAAATCTAAATGTCTATCTTTGGGGCTGGATTGCATTCGTAATAACACTTATCTACATTGTTGCAAAAACACGCGTCACCTGGTGACGAGTGTAGTTCATTTGACTTTTTTCTGCACGTCGGAAGAACAGTTCCTCTACCGTTTTCTCTAGATTTCAGCTGAAATCAGACCTGCTTATCGGTTATAATCCCACGGTTTGTCGCGCCCTTTGCGTGCGACGGATAAAAGGAGTGCTACCTGGCAACGACAGGCTGGCCTGAGTCGTCTCGATTTGAGAACCAAATGGAATTAACAACCAATGCTTCACACACTACGAATTACAATTCTAGCCTTCACCTTTTTGCTATTCCAGGGCGTGCTGTACGCCCAGCCCACCGCCAACTTTACCGTCAATCGCACCGCTGGCTGCGAACCGCTCACGGTCGTTTTTACCGATCAATCCACTGTCCCCAACAGTTCGATTTCGTCCTGGCGCTGGGAGGCCAACGGTAATTTTTTCTCTTCTTCGGAAGACCCCACCTATTTGATCAATGACCCCGGTCGTTATACCATCTGTCTGACCGTTACCGATCAAAACGGCGCCAGCAACCGCACCTGTAAAGACGACTACATCGAGGTGTACCGCAAACCCACCGCCAGCTACACCGCTGACCGTCGGGAGGGCTGTGCCCCTTTAGAGGTCAACCTGCGGAGTACCTCCAGTACCAACAACGGCAGCATCAGTTCCTGGGTTTGGGACTTGGGTGGTCCCTGTGGCGTGATCCCCGGAACGGCCAGTGATCAGGTCAGTTGTACCTATACCCTGGCGGGCAGCTACCAACCCACCCTCATCGTCACCGATTCCCGGGGTTGCGAAAACTCCGTTTCGGTCGAGGACTTCATCACCGTCATTCCCGATCCCGATATCCAGATCAGTGCGGCAACTACCTTTGCCTGTGATCCCCCTTTCAACGTCTCCTTTAGCAACGACAATCCTGAGCCCGGCACCACCTACCGCTGGGATTTAGGCAACGCCACCACCTACGCGGGCACCCTGCCCCCCACCGTCACCTACACCGAACCGGGGCGCTACACCCTAAGCGTTGAAGCCACCAACGCCTCCGGCTGTACCCAAACCCTGGTACTGGATGACTACATCCAGATCGGCTACGAAGTTGACTTTAGCTTCAATTCGGACGCGGGCTGTGGCGATTTGAACGTCAATTTCTTTGACAATTCGCCCGATGGGGCCACCAGTATCCTCTTCGACTTTGGCGACGGTAGCACTTCTACCTTTGGCAACGCCAGCCATACCTACGCCGGAACGGGTTGCTACGACGTTACCCTCACCCGCACCGTCGATGGCTGTACCAATTCCTTCACCCGCCTGCTTTGTATCACCGACCCTCAGGACATCAACGTGACGGCGGACGTACAAAACCGCCTGGGTTGTGAATTGCCCCACACCGTCAATTTTACCGGTGTCTCCCCCGTGGCGGAATCCTGGTTATGGGATTTTGGCGATGGTACCACCTCGACCGAACCGAGCCCCACCCACGTGTACCAAAATTTTGGAAATTATCCGATTCGCCTCACTGTGACGGATGCTTTCGGTTGTGAAAAAACGGTGACGACCCAAAATGTCCTGATTCGCCCCCTAAAGGTCTTCGTGGCTCAGTCGTCCGTCAACGAGGGCTGTTTGCCGCTCAACTTTACCCTTACCGATAGCGTCTTTACTGTCAGCCCGATCGTAGCTTGTAACTGGCGGGTGGTCGACGACAGCGACAACGTCATCTTTTCCTCTACCGATCCCCAGCCTTCGGGCATTCTCGATCGCGAAGGTTGCTTTCACATCGAGCTGGAGGTGGAGAACAGCTTGGGCTGCCGGGAAACCAATCTTTTCCCCAGTGCCCTGTGTGCGGGTAACCAACCGTCGGTCGACTTTTCGGGGGCTCCCCAAACGGTTTGCGCCTCGGATGAGGTAAACTTTACCGATCTGTCCGATGATTCGGTGACCTCCTGGGCTTGGGACCTCGATGGAGATGGGGCCTTCGACTCCTCCGAATCCAATCCCGAGTATACCTACCGCGATACGGGCTGCTTTGACGTCACGCTGCTGGTGGCTTCCTTTGGCTGTACCAACCAAGTGACCTTTGACGATTACATTTGTATTTCTCCTCCCGTCGCCAAGTTTCGTACCCGCCTGGACTGCGTAACGCCATTTGATCGGACCTTTACCAACCAGTCGATTGGCGCCGATTCCGTCTTCTGGGATTTTGGGGTGCCCACTTCCCTCAACGATACGTCCAGCGCCTTTAATACCAGCTTTACCTTCCCCTCCAAAGATACCTATGAGGTCACGATGATTGCCTACAATTTTGACCAAGGCTGTACCGATACCATCCGCGGCGAAGTGATCGTCACCGAATTGGAGGCCAACTTTACCCTGGCTACGGACCAGGGCTGTGCGCCGATGGAATTGGAGATCGATAACAATTCGGTGGACGCCAGCCGCTACGATTGGACGGCGCCGGGGGGAGATATTTCCTCGCGACGGGCGACCCGGCCCACCATTATTTTTGAGAATCCGGGGGAATACGAGGTGGAACTGATTGCGCGGGACGTCAACAACTGTCGGGATACCTTTGTGTACCAAAATATTTTTGCCAACGAAATCGAAGTGAATTTTACCACCCAACAGCTCAACGATTGCCTGCCCGTCGACGTCCAACTGACGGATCAGAGTACCAATCTGTATTCTACCAACGTCCAGTGGGAATGGATATTTGGCGAAATTGGCGATACGGTGGGGACCGCCGTGGGGGATGACCTGATCTACACCTTCGACCAGGCGGGATTTATTCCCACCCAGCTGGTGGTGACGGATGCCTGGGGCTGTGTGGACAGCCTGCGGCTGTACGAGGGCATCAACGTCAACGCTCCCTTCGCTGCTTTCGAGGTCGATTCCTTTTCCTGCCCCGGTCTGGACCTGTCCTTCCTCAATCAATCCGGTGGGGGCAACCTGACCTATGAATGGGACTTTGGCGACGGTAGCATGACGACCGCCGACGAGAATCCGACCCACGAATATCCCCTGGGGGTTTACACCGCTTCCCTGACCATCACCTCGGCCAGCTGTGTCAATACCACCACTCGGGAGATCACCGTCGAAGAGGTCCTCTCCAATTTTGCCATCGACCCCGATTTCCCGCCCTGTCCTCCCTCCACGGTCAATTTTGACAATTTCTCCGCCAACGCCCGGGAGTTCATCTGGCTGTTTGGAGACAATACCGGCTCTTCCGATCAGCCCTCCCACATCTACAACGAAAAGGGCTTTTTTGACGTCACCCTAGTGGCCATCGGGGCCAACCCCGGCTGCCGGGATACGCTCGCCCTCGATTCCTTGGTCGTCATCCAGGGGCCCAGTGGCGACTTCTCCTTTACCGTCGATAATACTTGCGTACCCGCCGAGGTGACCTTTATCGGTCAATCGGACCGGCCCTACACCTACACCTGGTTCCTCGACGATGGGAATACCCTTCTTGCGGCCGATGCCCTAAGGGATACCTTTACCTACGTCTACAACGACGTGGCCCCAGACGGTTACCTGCCCAAACTCATGCTGGCCAGCACCTGTGATACCGTTCTCGTCTCACCGGATACGATCTTCCTGACCGATCTGACGATTGATTTTGCGGCATCCGATACCTTCCTCTGCGATGGCGAACGGATGGTGGCTTTCGAAAGCTTGGTCGAAACCAATGCGCCCGATTTTCAGGCGACCTGGCAATTGCCGGGGGCCAACCCCGCGACCAGTACCCAGGCTGACGTGGCTACGGAGTACCTGGATCCCGGTATTTACGATGTCAGTCTCAGCGTCCGCAGTGGCGATTGTGAGGCGGAATTGAGCAAGAGCGCGTTGGTCGAAGTGGTCGACTTCGTCAGTTTGGTGGCGCAGGATGAATTGGTTTGCCAGGGCGATACCGTCCAGTTTGACATCTCCACCAACGCCACCGAATTTTCCTGGACCCCCGATGAGTTGCTTTCCGATCCGACCGTCGCGGATCCAACGCTGGTGCCCACCCGCTCCACGGATTTTGTGGTGGCCGGAACTTACCGCTCCTGCAATACGGCCTTTGATACTTTGCGGGTGGACGTACTGCCTTCCCCCCGGGTGATTTACGCTCCGGTACGGCGCTTCTTCCCCGGCCAGACGCTCCTGTTGGAGGTCAGACCCGAAAATGAAGTGGAGCAGTACGCCTACGATTGGTTCCCCCGCACCGGATTGAGCTGCAACGACTGTCCCAATCCCAGCGTGACGCCGGACAGTTCGATCGTTTATTCCATCGTGGTGACCAACGTCGAATCGGGCTGTGTCAGCGAGATTACGATGCAGGTTCGCGAGTTGACTTCCTGCCCCGAGGATTTGATCTACGCGCCCAATATTTTCTCCCCCAATGGCGACGGGTTCAACGACGATTTCCGGGTGCTTTCTACGATCATCATGGAGAGTGACTTCCTGCGGGTCTTTGATCGCTGGGGGGCGCTGGTTTGGGAAAGCTCGGATATTAATGAGGGTTGGGATGGTACTTACCGGGGGCAACCCGCGGGTCCGGGGGTTTACGTCTACTCTTTGGAGGCGCCCTGCATACTCGACGATACCACGATTAGGAAAATGGGAGATGTAACGATCGTTCGCTGACGGTACTGGCTGGACCTATTCGGTGGCCAAGTAGGTGATGTGAAATCCGGGAATGGGAGGCTTTGGTTCCAAGGCGTCCCATTCTTCTTGACGCACTTTGGCGACGGCGGCACGGAGCTTTTGCAGGGCGCTTTCGGTTTCGCTCTGTGGGGTAGCGATTTCGATCCGGCCGAGGTCGGTAAAATCCTGTTGACGGATATCGAATTCCAGCTTTTTTAGGGCGTTCATGACGCTACTCATCAGGTGGTACTCAAAGGTCAGTCGGTGCCGATCGACGACCTGGCGCTGGATGATTTCGCCGGCTTCGAGGGCGTCGATGCTACTTTGGCGGTAGGCGTTGATGAGGCCGGAGGTACCCAATTTGGTCCCCCCGAAGTAGCGAACGACGACGATGAGGACATTGGTCAGTCCGTGGCTGTCGATTTGGCCGAGGATGGGCCGGCCGGCGGTGCCGGAGGGTTCGCCATCGTCGTTGGCGCGGTAGGTATTTTGATCGAGGCCCAGGCGGTAAGCGTAGCAGTGGTGGCGGGCTTTGAGGTGGGCCTTGCGGACTTCGGCGAGTCGCGTTTGGCCTTCCGCTTCGGTGTAGATGGGGAAGGCGTAGGACAGAAATTTGCTGCCGCGATCCTTAAAGCTTCCGGTGCTGGGGGCGGCGAGGGTGTGGTAGGTATCTTCCATGAAACGTAAAATTAAGGTAAAACCCGCCAATGCGATTAACAACTCGTTAACAATTATTCGTTCTTCATTAACAGCACCCTAGATAGAAAGGAGTGAGATTTGCAGGGAGTGGACTGGAAATAGTATATTTGTGGCCGGTTCGCAAACGCAGCGACTGAGGCGGGTACCGGAATCTCCCGCACCTCGTGTCTCGGTCACTATTGAAGAACAGAAAAGCTAATTACCATGACCCTAAACAGTTTGATTATCAATATTGGTATTGTGGCCCTCGTGCTGACCTTGCTGACGGAATTTGTCTTCAAGGCGCGCCGGGATTGGATCACGACCTTTTTCCAAAATTTTACCGGCGCCTTATTTATCTTCTCCGGCTGGGTGAAGGCCATCGATCCCCTCGGGACGGCCTACAAGATGGAGCAGTATTTTGCCGAATTTGAGTACACCTTTCAGGAAACGGCCCTATCCTTCCTGGCCCCCATGTTCCCCTGGCTGGCCAGCTTCTCGATCAGCTTTTCGGTCTTTATGATCGTCTTCGAGATCGTACTCGGAATTGCCCTGCTGGTGGGGGCGCGGCCCAAGTTTACGGCCTGGGCCTTTCTACTCCTGGTGGGCTTTTTTACCCTTCTCACTGGATTTACCTACCTCACGGGGCACGTTCCCTCCGGGGTCAATTTCTTTGAGTTTGCCCAATGGGGTGACTGGGTCGAAACCAATATGAAGGTGACCGATTGCGGGTGTTTTGGGGACTTCCTCAAGCTCAAACCCAAGGTCTCGTTCTTTAAAGACATCTTCTTACTCGTGCCGGCCTTCTGGTTTGTCTTCCGCTCCGGGAGCATGCACCAGTTGTTTGGCAAGCCTACCCGGACGGGTTTGCTGGCGGCGGGTACGGTTGGGTTTTTGATTTACTGCCTCAGCAACTACGTGTGGGACCTCCCGCACCTGGATTTCCGCCCCTTCAAGGTCGGTACCGATATTCTGGCCGTCCGGCAGGCGGAGCAGGAGGCGCAGGCCAATATCAAGGTGGTGGCCTACCAAATGACCAACAAGCAGACTGGGGAGGTGGTGGAATTGCCTTACGCCCAGTTTTTGAAAGAATACAAAAGCTATCCCAAGGAGGACTGGGATTATGAGCAAATCAAAACCAAACCGGAGATCGAGCCCACCAAAATCAGTGACTTTGCCCTCACCGACGCCGAAGGAAACGACCTGGCCGATGAAGTGCTCAACGAGCCCAACTACAACTTTATGGTCGTCAGCTACAAGCTGTACGGAACATCCCGTACCCAGGAGGCCAAACGAGAGTTTCCCGTCTTCAGCATGGACACCATTCCCGACCCGGAGATGGAACTGGGCTACCGCATTGAGCGCAAGCCCTCGGGCACCGAGGTACGGACCATCAAGGAAACGGTGTACAACTGGGACGATTCCTTCGCCACGGCCTACCGCGATCTGATCAATCCCTTTGCGGACGCGGCCATCGAGGCGGGTTTTAAGGTGTACGGTATTGCCGGAGGGGCGAGCTCCAGTACCATCGACAACTTTCGGGAGGCCACGGAGGCCAATTATCCCATTTACGAGGCCGACGATATTCTACTCAAGACCATCGTCCGCTCCAATCCCGGAGTGGTACTGTTGAAAAATGGTAAGATCATCATGAAGTGGCACCAAAACAAGCTGCCCAGTTTTGCGGAGGTCCAGTCGGAATACCTGAAATAACTCGACAACCCATCCGGTTTCGCTGACGAGAAAAGCCCCACGGGAGCTTTTCTCGTTTTTTTTGTGAGGCTTGGAAGGAGAAAAAAAGCGGTCGGAGTGGGTAATTTTTTAAAGCAATTCCCCCGCTGTCTTAAAAAAATGGTTTTTCTTTGTGATGACCATTGTCGCCGCTCAATTATTGGATAAACAGGTTTATGCTCAGTCGAAGAAATATTCGCATTAAAGTAATGCAAATGCTCTACGGAGCCAGTCGCGACTCCGAATTGACTTTAGAACAAATTCTCAATCGCTACCGGACCAGCGTAGACCAGGCCTATGGTTTGTACTTGTACGGGCTGTACTACCTGGTCAAGGTGTCCGAATACGCGCTCAAGGATGCCGAAAGGAGACGCGCCAAGCACCTACCCACCGAAGAAGACAAAGCCTTTACCGGAAAGCTCTTCCTCCACACCGCTACCCAATCCCTCGCTACCAACGAAGACTTTGAGAAGCGCCTCGGCCAGCGTCGTTTGCTGGATAAAATCGATGAGGACCTCGTACGCCGTCTGTACACCGAGTTTGCCAAGGGAGAGGTGTACAAAAAGTATCTAAGTAAAACCGACGAAAGTACGGAGGATCAAATCGATATCCTACTGGCGCTCTTTAAGGTTTGTACCAGTGACGAGTCTTTCAACGAGGCCCTAGAGGATCTCCACGCTACCTGGATCGACGACAAATCCCTGGTCATCGGCTCGATCAAAAAGACCCTCAAAGCCCTGCCCGTCAGCCCCCATTTTTGCCTCACCTACGAACCCGACGACGAAGCGGTGGTGGAATTTGGGGAGGAATTGCTGCGCAAGGTTTTCCAGGAGGATGGCGAGCTACTCGAAATCATCGAACCTACCCTCAAGAACTGGGATGCGGATCGCGTGGCGACCATCGACATGATCCTACTCAAAATGGCCCTCTGCGAGCTGATGATCTTTCCCACCATCCCCACCAAGGTGACCCTCAACGAATTCCTGGAAATCTCCAAGCGCTACAGCACGGAGAAGAGCAAGGACTTTATCAATGGCATTCTCGACCGCTTGATGAAACAGCTCCATAAAGACGGAAAAATCAAAAAAGAAGGCCGTGGATTGGTGGAGTAAACAACCCACATCTCTTTATCCCTAAAACTAAAAATCGTGAAAAATTTGTGCTTGCTTTTCTTACTGGGCTGGCTCCTGGTAGTCCTTTCTCCACGTATCACTGCCCAGGATTTTCGCCTGGAAAACGCCCTGGGAGCCAAGCTGGCACTGGTCGACCACTTTACGCCCCTGTCGGTCCAGCCAGTGAGGGAGTCATTGACGGATCAACTGACCGCCGCGGGGGAAATTACCTACTACCGTGGTCTGAATGGCTGGCTCAACCTAGCCGTCCCCCTGCGTCTGGGCGCCGCCAAAATACCCATCGAAGATGGCGTACTGGGGAACAGTCAATTCTTTGCCTCCCTCGACGCTACCCTACAGTTGCAGCCCTTCCTCCAAAAAAGCCGCCTTTCCCCCTATCTCCTGGGAGGAGTTGGTGCCTTTGCGGGCGATGGCCTCTCCGCTGAGTTGCTCTTCGGGGCGGGGCTCAATGTCCGTCTCAACGATCAGTGGTGGCTCCAGGCCCAAGGGGAATTTAGAAAAGATTCGAGCCCCCTCCGCGATAATCTCGTTTACAGTATTGGCGTCGTATACGTGCTACAGCCCGCCGACCGGCCACCCCCCGTCGATGATCGTCTGACGGATCGGGATGGCGATGGGACGGCAGATCGAGAGGATCGCTGCCCCGATGTAGCCGGGCCTCTGGTCAATCAGGGTTGTCCCCTGGCCGATCGGGATGGCGACGGCTTGGCGGATACCGAGGATCGGTGCCCCGATGCTGCCGGCGCGGTGGCGGATGGGGGCTGCCCGGATACGGATGGCGATGGTCGCCTGGATAAGGACGACCCCTGTCCGCTGGTGGCGGGGCCGCTAAACGGCTGCCCGGATCGCGATCGAGACGGACTGGCCGACGGAGAGGATCGTTGTCCCGATACGGCGGGCCCACTCCGCAACCGGGGCTGTCCCGAAATCACCCCCGAGGTCCAAGAAACCCTGGACTACGTCGCCCAAAACGTCGCCTTCGAGACGGGGCGAGCGACCCTGGTGGAGCGCTCCTTCGGCATCCTCGACCAAGTTGTCGACATCCTCCAGCGTTACGTGGACTACCACGTTGCCATCGGTGGCCATACCGACAGTGTGGGCAGCGCGGATACCAATCAAATCCTATCCGAACGACGCGCCAAATCCTGCTACGATTATCTCCAACGCCTGGGGATCAACACCGAGCGCCTGTCCTACGTGGGGTACGGAGAGACCCGCCCCATCGCCGATAACCGTTTTAAAGAGGGGCGCGAGCAGAATCGCCGGGTAGAATTTAACCTCTTTCTCCCCCGCTAATCCCACCCACCCAAGCACCAAATTCTCTTTGCCCGAATGGGCCCCCATCCTGATTATTGCTGGCCCCTTGTTCCGGTACCGAAAAAAAGCAGGAAGCGGCTTGATTTTATAGAATTATTTTTTTATATTTCATATTCTAATCCGTTCGCTATCAAAGCTAA
>CALCCH010000152.1 GCA_937899855.1 uncultured Saprospirales bacterium
GACCCCCACAAGGCCAGCCTGGCCAGCGATTACTCCAAGATTAAACAGGCGACGCTGGAGGAAAAGAAAAACAATTTTATCAACGAGTGGGTGATGGACAAGATGAAAAATACCTTTATCCAATTCGATGAAATCTACCGGGCCTGCCCCAATATGCAAGCCTGGCTGTCAGAAACCAAGCCCTGAGGACGGCCCCCGGGCCCGCCGTAAAAAAGGAGTGCTGAACTTGATTTGGCACTCCTTTTTTGGTACGCCTCAACGATTTGTCCCTCCCGACTGTTTCCCCCCCGAGCCAAATCACCAGTACATGGACATTGCCCATTACCTCAGCCAACGCGACGCCCAACTGGGCGAAGTCATCCCCTTTTTAGAACTCCCCGCCCTCGAAACCGAAGGCGATTTGTTTTACGACCTGGTCAGTTGTATCGTCGGCCAACAGATTCACTACCGCCGCAAAGTACCCGCTTTCCACAAACTGCTCCGGCATCTCCCCGAGCACTACCCCCGCCCCGATACGATCGCCCAGCTCAGTGAAAGCGCCTTCGCCGACCTCAAAATATCGGCCAACAAATACGCCCCCCAGCAGCGGCGGTCGGAGCTGAGGGGAGTGAGCCAACTGGCTACCGAAGATTGGTCGCAATGGTCCGCAGCGGAACTGCGCGCCCTACTTAGCGAAATCAAGGGCATTGGCCCCCTGACGATCGATATGGTCCTGATGTACAGCCTGGGCGCAGCGGATGTTTTCCCCGCCGGAGATTACCACCTCAAGCAGATCATGACTAGGGTCTACGGCCTCCAGCCCAAATCGCGCCTGAAGGCACAAATGGAAACAATTGCGGCGGCCTGGCGGCCCTACCGCAGTTGGGGCGTACGATACTTGTGGGAATGGAAAAAACAAGGGGCAGCTCGTTGAGCTGCCCCTTATTTGTTAGCGGACGCCGTGCATCAGGCGTTTGAGGACGGGATTGAGGAGGATGACCAATACCCCCGCAGCGATGGGGACAATGGTGAAGATCAGAAAGAAGGTACTCATCGAGTAGGCCTCGGTGATGTTCTCAATCTGCCCACCGAGTACGGCGGCCAGCTTATTGCCGATGGCAATGGCCAGGTACCACATCCCAAACATAAAGGCGATCATCCGGGCGGGCACCAGTTTGCTCACGTAGGAAAGCCCCACGGGCGACAGACAAAGTTCGCCCAGGGTATGGAAGAGGTAGGCTAGGATGAGCCAAACCATACTGGCCTTGGCCCCGGCTTAGAGACCGTACGATCCGAAGGCCAACAGGCCAACGCAGCTGGCCATGCTGATGCGGCCCAAGCCGAATATGCACGCGGCGGAGGGGTTGTACTTGCTGTCCCACCAGCGAGCGAAGAAGGAGGCAAAGGCGATGATAAAGAAGGAGTTGAGGATACTGAACCAGGAGACGGTGACTTCCACCCAATTGTTTTTCACCTCCGTAATCTTGGCGTCGATGATGCCGTTGTCGCGGTTGAGCTCGCGGCCCCGTTCTTGGGCGCGGGTCAGCCGCTCACCCTCCACGAAGGCGAAGGTGGTCGACTCGTTGTCTTTGGCGATGATGTTGACGGCGGCACCCGCTTGCCAGTCCTTGAAGGGCTCCCCGATGATGACCGTTTGGGGTTCGACGGGATTGCTAATGCCCTGGGCTTGCTTGGCTTGGGTAATGGGTTGGTATTCAAATTCCAATTCGCCCCCTTCGTTGCGTTTTTGTTGGTTGGTCTTTTCGTCCATCACGGCGATCTTCTCCGCATCGTAGGAAACGACGTAAGCGGTGGTGTTAAAATCGCGGTAGAGCATCCAGCCTACGACTCCCCAAACACCTAGGAAACAGGCGATCAGTACGAAATTCGATTGGGGAATCTTGCGACCCGTCCGTTGGAAGAGCAGGAAGAGTACCCAGGTAATCAGGGCGAGGGGGATCACGGTCAGCAGGGCGTTGATGACGTTAAACAGGGTGGCGCTGGCGCCCACCAATTCGCGCTGCATGTAATCGCGGGCGAAGATGATGAGGGAGGAAGCGCCCTGCTCGAAGGACATCCAGAAGAAGACGGTGAAAAAGGCAAAGATGATAAAGGCAATCATCCGGTCGCGGATGATGCGGGGGTAGCGCGAAATCCGCGAGATGACCAGGAAGAGGAAAAGGGCCAAGGCAAAGAGGATGCCGACGTATTGGCCTTCCAGTCCCCCCATTTCCAAGACGCTGAAAAGGTCGATCCCGGCAATCTTCGACATGGGATCGTTGATGGCGTAGCCCAATCCCAGGACCGAGCAGATGACGATCAGGATTTTATCCAGTTGGGTGAAGGGGTTGCGGCCTTCGAGGTCGACCTCGTCCATCAGTTCGTCGTTGTTTTCCTCGCCTTTGGCCGAGGGAGCGTCGCCGATGGTACCAAAGATGGGGCGTGCGAGCCAGAATTGGAGGGTACCGAGCAGCATAAAGATACCGGCCAGACCAAATCCCCAGCTCCAGCCGACGCGTTCGGCGAGGTAGCCGCAGAGCATCATTCCGAAGAAGGCACCCGCGTTGACTCCCATGTAGAAGATGGTGTAAGCGCCGTCCTTTTTGTCCGGCATGTCCTTGTACATCTCGGAGATGATGGAGGTGATGTTGGGTTTGAAAAATCCGGTTCCGAGGATGAGCAGGGCCAGGCCACCGTAGAGGGACAGCTCGGTTTCGAGGGCCATGGAGGCGTGGCCGAGGGTCATGATGGCCGCTCCGATGACGACGGCCAGGCGGTAGCCCGTAATTTTATCAGCGATGATTCCCCCGAGGATGGGGGTGATGTAGAGCAGCATGGCGTAGGTACCGAAGAGTGCCCCCGCATTTTCTACCGACCATTCCCAGCCCGGATTGTAGCTGATCGCGGCCATGGTAAGAAAATTGACCAATAATACGCGCATTCCGTAGAAGGAAAAGCGCTCCCACATTTCCGTAAAAAACAGTACAAACAGACCGGAAGGGTGTCCGAGGACTTTTCCGTGTTTGTATAAGGCATTCTCCGACATAGTAGTAGCTATTTAGTAAAGGGTTTTAGATTATGATTTTGTTGTTTCGGTTGTTTAAACGGTTTCTTCTGCTCGTTCGAGCTCTTCGGCACCGTGCGTCAGGGCCTTGAGGCGTTGGAGGAAAAGGAGGATCAAAATCCCAAAGACGGTGGTGAGGGCCGTAATGGCCAGGAAGGTCTTGAACTCGCGTTGATTTTGGACTTCGTACACTTCCAGCACCCCAGAGTAGTCTTTGGCATCGCCCCGGTTGGCCTTGTTCTTTTTGGCTTCCGAGTCTTTGGAAAAACGGAGGGTCGCGTGGAGCTGGTTGGCTTCCGAGGCGTTTTCTTCCGCCAGCATGGCGGACAATACCGGTCGGGCGCCCTCGTCAAATTCGATGAAGGACTCCATGTCGCCCCGCTGGCCCTTGGTGTTGTCCAGGAGGACCAATTGGCCGTCCTTTTCGTAGATGTTGGCTTTGAGGACGAAGTCTTTATCCTCGGCAATGGTGGCGGCATCGGCGTACTGGAGGAGCTGCGTTTTGCTCGCCACCAGATTGATCTCGACGGGGGTGGCCTGGGCGGCTTCCCCGATCTCCCCGGCCAGTTTGTTGCCAAAGCCGGTCGCGGCGAAGTACAGCCCCATCATGATCGAGGCGTATTTGAGGGGGGCCAGCTTGGTGATGAAGGAAAGGGCAACCGGAGAGGCACACAGCTCCCCGATGGTGTGGAGGAAATAAGCACCGATCAGCCAGATCATGGAAGCCTTACCGTAGGCCTCGCCACCAGCCTGGACCGAAGCCCCCGCCATCAGCAGGAAACCCGTTCCCATGATGATCGTCCCCACCGCCATCTTAAACAGTGACGACACCTCCTTGCCCTGCCGCTTGCGATTGACCCAGTAGGCTGCCACCGAAGTCCCAAAGATGATGATAAACAGCGCATTGACCGATTGGAACCAACTGGCCGGAACCATCGTCCCAAACAGCGCCAGATCGATTTTTTCCTTGGCGTAGATGTTCAATAGTCACACCGCCTGCTCAAAAGCACCCAAAAAGACGATGATGATGAGGAAAG